>JAESTB010000639.1 GCA_016763815.1 Arenicella sp. | reverse complement strand
TGCCTTTTCGTTTTTTAATAACACCGCCAACTGGAATGTTCTTGGTGATAGACCTCATAAATGATCGATTGGCCGAGTCATACAGAGGGTAATCCAAAGAGACATTTTCTAGGTTCAAATAAGTCACCGACAATACCTCGAAGTAGTTATAACCAAAACGCGATACGCGATCGGTATCGAATAAATACAGGCAGAGCAATTAGCCAACCGATCAAACACATTATGGCCATAAAACACCAGCTATCTGCAGGTAAACTTGAATTAGCCAGAGGCATACGGAAAATTTCAATTAAATGAAAGAATGGATTAATGTTGGCAATAAAGCGTAACTCTTCTGAGTAGTCAGCCATCCACATGATCGGGGTGATAAAAAAAATCAATCTTATAATATTATTCATTAGTTCATCTAAGTCTCGATAACGAGTTGCCAGTACCGCTATCAAAAGACCCATCCATATTGCATTCAATGTAATAAGCACTAATGCCAACGGTATAGACAGCCAGACAATTTGCGGGATTTTACCAAAAATAATCGCAAGCAAAACAAAACCCAACATCTGGTAAGCAAACACAATAAAATTTCGCCAAACCACTCTCATTATTAAAGTAAAATAGCTTAGTTGAAAAGAAACCAAATAAGGCGTCGAGGTAATAAATTCTCGACCACTTTCAGAGATAATACTAGAAACATAATTCCAAACAACGAATCCAAGTAATAGATGAATGAGGTACACATCAAGATTCACCGACATTATCCGTGAATACACTGGCCCTAACGCACACACCAAGATCATTAAGCTAACATTGGCCCATAAAGCACCTAACTTAGATCGATGATATCTGCTTTTCACATCATTCCAACCTAAGGCCATCCAGATTTGCCTCTCTCTTACGGCGCGTAAAATATCGTCAACAGCCCTCTTTGTCGCTTTCATATAAACCGTAATTTAGTAGAGTATTTCAGTTGAAGTTACGCAAGTATGCATCAGTTATAAAGCATACTCAATGTGTATGAAAATATAGAACTCACTCGTTCATGGCACATTAAGCAGTCGGCTTTAAATTTTAGTTTGTGGATTTATTACTAGCATCTAGATTACTGAAAAGTGTAATAGTTAAGCCTGTTTTTTCATCAAGTTTATCTGATATTCAAAATATGCTTGTGTTAGCTCGCATTTAATCAATGAAATTGGCATAGTAAGCCACATAATAATATTATTAAAATAATCGAGTTCAGAAACTTTGAAAACCGCATTAATCACAGGCGTCTCAGGTCAGGGCGGTTCGTACTTGGCGAAAAAGCTTCTCTCTGATGGCTATCATGTCGTTGGCACTTCACGAGCCATCGCCGAAGATGGGTCTCAGAACTTGGTCGAGCTTAAGATCAAGAACAGTGTGAGTATGCGTGCACTGGACCTGCAAAATGGCCAGCAGGTGCTCGATCTGGTTGATCAACTTAGACCTGACGAAATCTATCATCTTGCCGCGCCATCGTCGGTAGCTAGATCATTTGTCGAACCCGCTGACACCATATATAGCATCGCCCTTACCACCGTAAACGTCCTTGATGCGATTCGGAAAACCGACAAAAACATACCATGCTTCGTTGCCAGTTCAACTGAAATATTTGGAAATTGTCTATCGCCTGCCACGGAACGCACACACCACAATCCTCAAAGCCCTTACGGTATCGGTAAGAGTTGTGCTCAACATCAAGTGAAAATTTACCGTGAGGCCTATGGTTTGTTTGCCTGCAGTGGAGTTTTATCTAACTTTGAATCTCAATTACGCCCCAGAAACTATGTGACCTCAAAAATAGTAAACATGGCGTGCGAGATAGCCTTAGGCGATGCCGATAAGATTGAGCTTGGAAACATTAATATCACGCGTGATTGGGGTGCGGCTGAAGACTTTATGAATGCAGCGAGTTTAACGTTGCGACAGAAGAGCCCAGATGACTACATTATTGCTACAGGAGTCTCCCATAGTCTAGTCGATTTTTTGGAGATAGCGTTTTCGAGAGTAGGCCTGAACTATCGCGACCATTTGATTTCAAAAAACTTCTTAATACGTCCATTGGATATAAAGCAAACTCTCTGTGACACAAGCCACACTGAATCCAAACTCAAATGGCGCGCCGAGAGGGATCTAAACGACATTATTACCGAAATGTTATATGCTGAGTTAACACGTAGTTCAACGCATGAAAAAGCCTGCAAGTTATTGGGGATAAGCACACAAAAGGCACCACAGAATGTGGTTAGTATAAATACTAAAAACTGATTTCTATACCCCCCGTTACTGCACTTTAGATGATTGCCTTTTGCCCGGTGGGTGGCAACACTCACTCGTATCTCATTAAGTATGCCTCATATTTCTTCAGCTCGTATTTTACATATCTGTAAAGTTTACCTTCCTGTCCGGGGCGGCGTTCAAAAAGTTGTGCATTCGATAACCTCGTTATCTAAACAACACACTCATTATGTGATTACCAGCGGTGAAGACGGTGCAATTCCCAAACAAAAGTTAAATGGCACATTTATAACTCGATCTCGCTCGTACTTAGAGGTCGCCTCAATGCCGATCGCCCCGAGAATGGTTGGCGAGATTATTAAAATGGCAAAAAAATGTCATATCATCTGCGCGCACTACCCTTTCCCGCTCGCTGATCTAGCGTTAGCGATGATCATTAGACTGCCGCCTCTGGTGGTCTATTGGCATTCTAATATCGTGGCGCAAAAAAAACTCAAGTGGTTAACCTACCCCTTGATTTATCTTACTCTTAAGCGTGCTACAGCGATCGTTGTAACGTCAGAACGAATGATAGAGAACTCGACTCTACTCACACGTTTTAGGGCCAAGGTGAAGATAATTCCCTATGGATTGCCAACGATTAGGGAAACTCCGGCAGACACCAATGCCTATACTGATAGTGAGTACTTTGTTCTGGTTGGACGACACGTTTCTTATAAAGGAATTGATATCGCGATTCGAGCATTACAAGAGATTGACACCCATCTCGTGATCGTGGGTAGTGGTCCTCTATTTGAGCAACATAAATTATTGACTCAAACACTCGGGGTGAACCACAAAGTAAGCTTTGAGCGAAATGCTTGTGATGACGAGGTCAAGAGCCTTATCCAAGGAAGTGCCGCTCTGATCATACCTTCAACTATGCATAATGAAGCCTTTGGATTGGTCCAACTTGAGGCCATGCGACTTAGCAAACCAGTAATTAATACATCGCTGCCCTCAACCGTACCAATGATTGCCCGCCATCAAAGAGAGGGCTTAACAATTGAGCCGAATGACCCTGATGCCTTAGCCCAAGCAATGCGTCAAATAGCGTCCGATAAATCTTGGGCTATCACGCTCGGAAATAATGGCTACCAGCGTTTCAACGAGAAGTTTACCGACATTAAATTCAAACTAGCCCTCGATGCTTTGTTTGAAGAGCTGCTCGCCTCGTAACAATGAATCCGATTATTTATAACCTCAACAACATCAGGCCGCCGCTCACTGGTATTGGCCGATATTCAATCGAGTTGATACGTGAGATGCAAATTCAAAGGTCAAATCTCACGGTTATAAAGAATGGTAAGTTTCATACTGGTACGAACCTAGCTTCGCTATTGATGCATTTCGATGCGCCAGCAAAAAACCAATCATCACCCTCTCATGTGGGCCACCTTATCTCTGCTCGTAAACTGCGCAGCATTATTGGCAATATTCCTTTGAGCCGCTCAATTTATCGCGAACTGGATAGTCATAATTTTAGTGCCTTAAGCAAACCCTTAATTGCTAATGGTGCGGCTTGTCATGATTTGAATTACTCATTGAGCCCTAAAGATAGCTCCTGTGTAAGCACCGTTTATGATTTGTCCCATGTCGTATGCCCTGAAACGCACCCCACTCATCGTGTTAACTACCTCAATAGTTATTTTGAGAAATTACGCTCAGGCAGCTCAAAAATCATCACCATTTCCAATGCGGTAAAGTCACAACTAATGGATCACTATGGTATTTCTAATAACAGGATTGACGTTACTCACTTAGCGGCTGATAGTAGCTTTCACCCCAGAACAGCCCAAGACTGCCACTCAACACTGGAGGCACACGCACTAAGCTATAAAAAATACGTTCTGTGCGTAGCTACTTTAGAGCCCAGAAAAAATTTGTCCGCCGTTTTAAGTGCCTATCAACTGCTTGATAAGCAAGTACAACAGGAGTTTCCCTTAGTAATGGTCGGCCCACTAGGCTGGAAGAGCTCAGCACTTGAAAAGCGAATACGTCAGCTAAACGATTCAGGAGTAGTAAAGCAACTCGGCTTTGTGTCACAAGGTAGCTTGCCCTTTTTGTACTCGGGCGCTACTTCATTTGTATACCCCTCGCTCTATGAAGGCTTCGGCCTGCCTCTGCTTGAAGCAATGCAAAGCGGCTGCCCATGCATCACCTCGAACACTGGCGCTCTCGCTGAAGTGTCAAACGGATCGGCTATCCAAGTTGACCCGCAAAAAAGTGATGATATTGCACAACAACTAAACCTACTACTGCATGATCCTGATGTACACTCGTATTATGTAAGTGCCGGCCAGCAACGCGCAAGTAACTTTACTTGGGCAAAAACAGCATCCCAAACTTGTGAAATTTATGATTCTCTCTGACTCCAAAAAGACAATACAGCAAAGCCTCGCCAAGCAGGCCATTCAAATGATGGTGCTCGTCATAGGTCTTACTCTACCGCTGTTTCTCGGCGCGAGCAGCTCCGAAAACGAAAGTTTGGAAAGTGTTTACAACAACAAGAAAGGAAGTTATCCACTGACAACCCGCCATTTAGATGAGAAGCTAGAGCCCTTATTCGTAAATCGTTTAATTCGACAAGACTCACTTTATTTATTACAACACGCAAATAATCCGGTTCAATGGTGGGGCTGGGGCGATGACGCTTTTGCCAAAGCAAAAGAATTAAATAAGCCGATCTTTTTGTCGATTGGTTATTCCACGTGTCATTGGTGCCATGTAATGGCCAGAGAAAGTTTCGAAGACATAGACATTGCCAATTTCATCAATGAACATTTTATACCGATCAAAGTTGATCGAGAAGAGTACCCCGACGTTGACGAACTCTACCTTACCTCGGTGCAAATGCTGAGCGGCAAAGCAGGCTGGCCATTAACTGCGGTACTAACACCAGATGGCCAAGCGTTTTTTGGTGGCACTTACTTTCAACCGACGGCGCTAATGAGCCTTTTGAACAAAGTCAGTGACACCTGGGTTCAACGCCAAGATGCCGTATTAGAACAGGCCAACCGCTTGAGTGATGCGCTTCGCGCAATTAATAAATCGTCCGATAACACCAAGACTATTAATGCCAGCGTTATTTCTGAAGCGGCTACACGAATCCAAACTGAATTATCACGCTCGGTCATCAACAGTAGCAAGCAATCTAAACCAGGCTTTCCCCGAGAGCCTGAGATGCTGTTTTTACTCAATCACGCGCGAAGAAATTTATCTGAGTCGACCATAAACATAGTCACACAGCGATTATTAAAACTGGCGGCCGGTGGCATTCATGATCAAGTAGGCGGAGGCTTTCACCGATATACCGTCGACCCCAATTGGGTTATCCCTCACTTTGAGAAAATGTTGTATAACCAAGCCCAAATGGGTCGTGCCTATTTCCTTGCGTATCAACTTAGTGGTAATCCCTCACTCCGAACGGTGGGAGACAAAACGTTCGAGTTTTTATTAAATAATATGCAGGCACCTAATGGTGGATTCTACTCAGCGATGGATGCCCAGAGTGAGGACAGCAACGGAATAATAGGCGAAGGCGAATTCTATACATGGACATACCAACAATTATCTTCGCAGCTCACTGAAGACGAGTTGTCCGTTGCTAACACATTTCTTGGAACAAGATCTGAAGGCAATTTTAACGGTAGCAATGTACTGCAAAACATCCACCTCGACCCTGCTAGCTTAGAACATAGATCTGGGTCCAGCGATAAAATTGACTCTGTGATTAATAAGCTCGCGGTTGCCCGGGAACAACGAAAGCCACCGCAATTAGATACTAAAATCATTAGCTCATGGAATGCCATGGCGATCAGCGCCTTGGTCACTGGCTACAGCGCGACTGGGAACAACGCGTATCTAAAAGCGGCAATAAAGGCCGCCAATAGATTATGGACGCAGTCATATGATCAAGACGATGGCTTGGCTCGAACTATTTCCAATAACAAACAACGCCTAGCCGGTACTCTTGAAGACTACGCTTACTTTGCCAACGCTCTGGTTGATATCTATGATATTGAAGGTGATGAGCTGTGGCTTGAGCGCTCAGATCAAATCGTAAAGCAGATGATTACACGCTTTCACGATACAGAAACAGGGGGCTTTCTAATCAGCAATACCACAAACAATAAGGTTCCGATGATGAAGCTGGTTACGGCGCGTGACGATGCTATTTACTCAGGAAACTCAGTTGCCGCACAAGTGCTCGCACGTATGGCACAACGTACCGGAAGCCTAGAGTTTAAACATACCGCCACTAGTACTATTGCAGCGTTTTCGCAGCAGTTATTGGCTAATCCCGAAGCCCTCAGTGGCATGCTGCTTGCCGCAGATATTTTAAATCATGGTGATATTGGTAGCCGACAATATGCGGCCAAAGGCAAAGTGACTGTCACGGCAAACATAAACTCCGAGAATAAGTTAACGGTTAATATTGATATCTCCAAAGGCTGGCACATTAATGCTTCGCAGGTGCTCAATAAATACTTAATTCCAACGACACTAGCTCAGTCTTCGCTGGTTCCATCAGGTGAATGCCTCAACTTCGAAAAAGTAAACTATCCGGAAGGCGAGCTAGTCTCCCTGGGCTTTCAAGAAGATAAATTGCTTGTTTATGAGAACTCAGTCATATTAAGCACAGACTTATCTCAAGATACCAAGAGTGGATGTCAAACCTTGGCAGCAGAACTAAGTATTCAAGCGTGTACCGACGAAGTGTGTCAAGCACCTGAAAAAATTCAAATTCGAGCGCATTTGAATCATTAAGAATTAATTATCAGTTGATGATTAAAGGCCGAGTGACTTATGCCCGTTAGTACAAAAACTCTCTCAAAAACTTAAGTTTAGTCGAAAAAAAACAGACTAGTCCATTCGTGTAATTTCATTCAATACAAAGGTGTAGTAGAGTTAACAGAAGTTAATACTATGGGTAATGTAGGGTTTTACTGGTTTTTGTGGTCACGACGACCAATTTGAACCAGTTCTGATTCGCTTATGAGTGCATTGGGCATGCTCTTCATGCAGATATACGCACATATTGTTCAGTATGAATTTAGTTATGAACATCTAAATGTGCTTAATATCATGCGATTGCAACCTTTCGATAAAAATAACGCAGCAACAACAAAAGCGATAATAAACGATGAATAAACAGAATTTGGCGCATTACTCCCTGAGTAAATTATCACGGGTCCGATCTAGTATATTAAAAGCTTCGCTTTTTCTTGTAAGCCTGCTTATAAGTCAGGCCGCTTTTGCGCAACTGACGTTCACTAAAACGTTCGCTTCAGATACCATTGGCCCTGGCAGTGTTAGCACTTTAACGTTTAATATTGCTAACCCTGGAGCAACAGCGGCCGACGACATCGCCTTTACCGACCCTTTTCCAGCGGGTTTAACAGTCGCCTCACCGGGAAACGCCAGCAATAGCTGTGGCCCGTCGGCAATTTTAAGCGCGATCGACGGCGCCAGCAGTATTACTTTCAGCGCTGGCCGCTTAGCACCGGGAGGTTCTTGCAGTGTGATTGTCGACGTAGTGAGTAGCGCCGCTCCAACAGTCGGCGCCCAAGTAACACACATGAATGTTACTGGCTCGTTGACATCAACGCTTGGCGCCTCCGGTACAGCATCAGACGACTTAATTATCGATGCTACTCGAACTGGGTTCACCATGAACTTTTCGCCAAGTACGATCTCGGCAGGTCAAACCAGCCGCTTGACTTTTACCCTGGACAATACGAGCAACCCAGCTGGGACAGCAACTTTAAGCTTTAGTAATAATCTGCCTTCTGGAATGGTTGTTGCGCCGCTGCCAAACGCGTCAACCGATTGCGACAGTGGCAATATCCTACTTCCGGTAATTTTGACCGCCAACGCAGGCGAGTCGAGCATTTCACTGTTTGCCAACGGCATTATTATCCCTAACTTTCCGGCTCTTGCCGCAGGGGCAAGCTGCACCGTTGGCGTAGATGTCTCGGCGCTTTCCTCTGGTACCTTTAACAATGTATCGAGCAGCCTCATCGCCGGTGGTGTAGACAGCGGTAAAGCCAGCGCAACGCTAAATGTACCTCAAGAGTTCATCAGCAAATCATTTATCGACGACCCCGTTGCACCCGGCGCCAGCGTAGTTCTTGAGTATACGCTCAATAATCTAAATCGCAGCTCATCGGCTACCGCAGTCGCTTTTAGCGATGACCTTGCCGCCACTCTAGCTAGCCTCACATTCAGCAGTTTACTAGCCAATGATTGTGGCGGGTCAGTAGGCGGAGTTGGCACCAGCAATCTAACATTCAGTGGCGGCACCATAGCGCCTCTAGGTTCGTGCACCATTCGCGCTAACGTTAGCCTGCCCGTCAGTGCAACGGTAGGAACATACGCCAGCAATACCAGTGCCGTAACAGCGACGGTCGGCGGGTTGCCATTTACCGGCAATATTGCAAGCGACCGCTTGGTGGTGAGTACCGCACCAATTATAAGTATGGCTTTTATGCCATCAACCATCACCGCCGGCGACACGACTACGCTTGAATACACGGTTACCGCTGTAAGCTCTATGTCGGGCACTACCGATATAACCTTTAGCAGCACTTTTCCTAGCTTCATCGCCACCGCGAGCATGACACCAGCAAATGATTCCTGCGGCATTGGCTCTACATTAACCTTTACTCCGCTGATTGACCCACCTAGTGATGCGACAATTCCAGCTAACTTTACCATGTCAGGCGGCAACCTAGCTCCCGCTGGTATGCCGGGTGATTCGTGCACTTTCTCGCTTACCTTTGAAACGACCGCTGATGCGTCAACCGGTGTATACCCAGTGGTCGCCGACGGTTCAGCAACCGCCGATGGGCAATCTCAGGGTATAAATCCTGTAAGCGCCTCGATTGTCGTCACTCCGATACCCGAGTTATCAAAAGACTTCACTGACGACCCTGTAGCCCCCGGTGGCAGCGTGACGCTTGAATATACAGTTAACTATTCTGACGATGCTGCTGGCCCAGCAACTAACATCTCCTTTACCGATGACTTAAACGCAACCCTTACTGGTTTAACAGCAAACCTGCCAGTATTACCCGACCCGCCATGTGGGCCGGGATCATCGTTAACGGGGTCGGCCGGAGACACGCTGCTTACTCTTATGGGAGGCACATTGGCTCCCGGTGAAAATTGCGTTTTCAGTGTTACGCTTGATGTGCCCGCCGTATCACTGCCGGCAACACTGACAAGCACTACCAGCGCCGTTACGGCAACCGTAGGCGGTTTGCCTGTCACCGGCGCCGCCGCGACTAGCGACTTAGTGGTAGCGGATATTACCTTTGAAAGCCAGTTTCTCGGCAATCCATATCTTGCTGGTGACATGGCCACGCTGCGGTTTACGCTAGAAAACGTCAGCAATACTGACGATATCACAAACATCTTTTTTTCCAACGATTTGGACTTAGCATTAAGCGGCCTTACTATTGTTGCTCCACTGCCTGCTACCCCTTGTGGCGCTAGCAGTATGCTGTCTCCAGCAGGGGCTACATTTAGTCTCACGGCAGGCCAACTTCTGGCAGGTGAGCAGTGCTCCTTTGATGTAACAGTGCAAATACCACTTGGTGCCCCTAATGGCGAGTTTGTTAATTCAACAAGCATCCTAATAGCTACTTTTGGTGGCATCACTGGGCTAGCAAACAACAGCACCTCTAGTTTAGTGATTAACAATGAGCTCATTTCATTAGCCAAAGAATTCAGTGACACCACCGTTGTCCCCGGTAGCACGACCACCTTGCGTTTTACGCTCACTAATCTTGATGCCGCCCGCGTTATCAGCGATGTATCATTCAGCGATAACCTCGGCGCAGCGCTTAGCGGTATGGTCGCAACAAGCTTGCCTATCTCGGCTTGCGGGGGCACCGTAGCGGCGATCCCTGATGCGGGTACCATAAACTTTTCTGGTGGCACGCTTACCGGTGGTGAACAGTGTCAATTTGATGTGCCTATTTCAATCCCTGGAATGTCGACTTCAGGTATCTATACAAACACCACAAGTTCGCTGTCAGGTTTAGTCGGCATGATAGGCGTTAGTGGAGCGCCCGCTTCTGATGTTCTCACTGTGGTCAACTTTGATGTAGATTTTAGTAAAGCATTCGGTGCTGGCGCGGTTATAGTGGGTGATGCTACAACTCTTGAGTTTACTATTACCAATAACGATGCTACCCCGCTCACAAGGTTATCCTTTACTGACAATTTGGACTCGGTTATCCCTGGCTTAGTGGCGACCGGTTTACCGCTTAATGATGTATGCGGGGCAGGATCAACGATTTCAGGAACCTCTACTTTGTTATTCATTGGAGGCAACCTTACCGCTAACACTAGTTGTACATTTAGTGTCGCGTTAAGCGTACCTGCGTCGGCCATGCCGGGAATATTCCTTATTACCAGCAGTGAACTGAAGGAAATCGGTCTAGTCGCCGCTGGCGCTGCGAGTGCAAACATTACTACTGAAGCTGACGATGATATCGACAATGATACTATTTTAAATGAGGTTGATAATTGCCCGAACACGGCTAATACAGATCAAGCCGATCTGGATAACGATAATTTAGGTAATGCTTGCGACAACGACAGTGATAACGATCAAATGCCTGACGACTATGAAATAGCCAATGGTCTAGACCCGCTCAACTCTTTCGATCAACAGGGCGACCTTGATGGTGACGGCTTTACCAATTTGCAAGAGTTTCTCTTTGGCACTGATCCAAATGTCGCCAATTTAGATGAAAACAATAATGGTGTGCCAGATTCGGTTGACCTACGCAGAATGCGCGCAACCATGCCCGCCATCTTGTTGCCACTAATATTGGAAGATAATGTTATGTGATTAGCGTTTTTAACTTAAAAAGAAGACATTTTCATTTTATTGACAAGCACAACTTTTGTATAGCAAGGTAAAAACATGAAACAAGTAAAGGGCCAACAGGCTGACCGCAGAAAACTAATAACAGCTATAGGCATTGGGTCTATAGCAACTTTGGCCGCGCCTTCTAAATGGAGCAAGCCCCTTGTTGATTCAGTAATGCTGCCAGCACACGCACAAACTAGTGTCATGTGCGTCACTGATACCACGGTGGGCGGCCCCTTGATCGGCAACGCTTCTGGTGCCACCAGCTGTCAAGCGGCTTGTGAAGCGGAAGCCACGGCTCAAAGTGCTCAGCTTTGCGCGGTGACCGAAACCGTAGATTCAGGGGGCGCAACTCTCTGTGGTTGTGACCTAGACCTTCCCTAGGTCAGAAGATCAGGTTACTTTAATCATTTAGTGTCTACAAAATGGCGCTTATATGCGTGAAGGGCAATAGTCACCAAAAATCAATAAGTTGGCGGTGATGTATGGTGAAAATACGGGTGAACCGTTGCAGAATGAATGAACGGAACTATCTGAAGGTGGTACGCGATTTTGTTCATGCATAAACGAGTTTCCGCCTCCAAATTGAATCTCAAATGCTCTCCTTTATAGAACATGCCCACCAACGCGGCGCACAATTGGTACTGGTGGGCGACCCTGAACAATTGCAGCTGATCAATGCTGGAACGCCGTTAAGAGAGATTGCCAACAAGGTCGGTCATGCCGATCTTATCGAGATACGCCGACAAAAGCGCGATTGGCAAAACAAGCCTCACTGGATTTTGCACAAAACCGTACAGGCAATGCCATTCAAACTTAGGCCGAACATAGCGCGGTGGTTGAAACCCAATGTCCGCTGGCAGAATGAACCGGCATCTCACCTGTGTTGCGATGACCCGGCACAGGGAGAATGCGAAACTGTATATTGATCGTTGGTCAGATCGAAAACACCGAGAGATTGAGCGTGATGTGTTTGAGCGAATATAAGACAATCAAGGAAGAACTTTAAACCACGGCCCTTCTCGGGAACGGTAATCTGACTGTTTCAATAGATCTAACAACACTCGTCAATTTATTCGTTAACATAG
>JAESTB010000638.1 GCA_016763815.1 Arenicella sp. | reverse complement strand
TCGGGTAATAAGCCAAAGCGATCAATAGTTTCAACTTGTAGCTCTTCAAGTTGTTCGTTGGTCGATGCGCTAGCGATACGCTTGTACATGGTTAGGCGTAAGTGCACGTCGGGTAGATAAACGCTGGGGAAGCGGGCTGGGATATTAAGGTTTATTTCAACACTTGCTTGGATGTTGATCGCCTTAACCGGCTCACCTTTTTTGATCTTGCGAGCCCGTTGGATACCCGCAATCGCTTGTTCTAAAAACGAGCTGTACATGCTGTAGCCAATTTGGTCTATAGCGCCGCTTTGCGATTCGCCTAATAATTCACCAGCACCACGAATTTCTAGATCTTGAGAGGCTAGGGCAAAGCCCGCACCCAGAGTGTCCAAAGCTTCAATCGCGGTTAAGCGCTTCTTCGCATCATCGGTCATGGCATTTAAGGGTGGTGCCAACATATAAGCGTAGGCTTGATGGTGCGAGCGCCCAACACGGCCACGTAGCTGATGCAATTGTGCTAGACCAAAGCGGTCGGCTTTGTTGATGATAATTGTATTGGCGGTAGGCACATCGATACCACTCTCAATAATGGTGGTGCACAGCAAGACATTGAAGCGCTGATGATAAAAATCACGCATCACGCTCTCTAACTCGCGTTCGCGCATTTGGCCGTGGCCGATGCGAATGTGTGCTTCTGGCACTAGATCTTGAATTCTAGCTTGCATTTTTTCGATGGTTTGCACTTCGTTGTGCAAGAAATAGACCTGCCCGCCACGGCGAATCTCCCTTATCAAGGCCTCTTTGAGCAAGGCATCATCCCATTCGCGTACAAATGTCTTGACCGACAGCCGCGATTTTGGAGGCGTGGCGATTACCGATATATCTCGCAAGCCACTCAAGGCAAAGTTCAGGGTGCGTGGAATAGGGGTGGCGGTTAGCGTTAAGATGTCTACTTGACTACGCAGCTTCTTCAGTTGTTCTTTTTGGCGTACACCAAAGCGGTGTTCTTCGTCGATAATCATCAAGCCTAAATCTTTAAACACCACGTCTTTTTGAATCAGCTTATGGGTTCCAATAGCAATATCAATGGTACCGGCGGCGATGCCCTTAATACCTTCTTGGGTTTGCTTGGGCGTGCGGAAGCGTGAAAATAGTTCCAGATTAATCGGCCAGTCGGCGAATCGGTCGGCGAAGTCGTTGTAGTGTTGTTGCGCGAGAAGGGTGGTTGGCACCAACATAACCACCTGCTTATTACCCGCAACCGCCAGATAAGCCGCTCGCAACGCAATTTCTGTTTTACCAAAGCCGACATCGCCACAGACTAGGCGGTCCATAGGCTTGTCAGAGGTCATGTCATCTATTACATCATTGATAACTTGGTGTTGATCGGGTGTTTCTTCGAAGCCAAAACCAGCCGCAAAGGCATCATAACTATGATCTGCGGGCGGGAACGAATGGCCGACACGCGCCAACCGCATGGCCTGAATTTCAAGTAATTCAGTCGCCACATCGTAAGCCTTTTCTTTGGCTTTATTACGCAGTTTAACCCAAGTGTCGCTGCCCATCTTGTGCAGCGGCGCAGTCTCAGGGCTACCGCCGACATAGCGCGACACCTTATCTAACGACAATACCGGTATGTATATTTTGTCTCCGCCGTGGTACTCCAAAGTGGCAAATTCATTATCGATGCCGACCACATTCAGTGTCTCAAGGCCACGGTAACGGCCAACACCATGATCTTCATGCACCACAGGGTCGCCGATATTAAGTTCCGCTAAGGACTTAATGATGGCATCAGGGTCACGATTTTTATCTGAACGTTTGCGCCGTTGGAAGGTGCGTTGACCGTACAACTGTGATTCGGTAATGATTTCAAGATTACTATCGCCAAGGCTTAGACCTCGGTCAACTTCGGCTACCGTTAACGCCAGCTTAGTGTCATCTGAAACAAATTCAGCCCACGATGAAACCCTGGAAAATTCACACTTATTCTCGTTTAATAGGCCAATAATGCTTTCTCGACGACCGGCCGATTCGGCAATAATCAGCGTGCGCTTTGATGTGCTACGAAGGTGCTCGATAAATTCGGCGTAAGGGCTATCGGCGCGCGGATTAATATTAAACTTAGGCGCAGGCTGGGTATCGTAGTCGACTAAATGTTTAGCCGCTTTAAGATTTAGGTTGAGCAGTTGTGCTCGTGGATAGTTCTTTAGCCCAGAAAATATCTTATCGGGGCTTAAAAATAATAGCTCTGGCTCCAAGGGTGGCCACTCTGGGTTTAACAGGGCGTTGTCGTAGCGTTCGATTACTTCTTTATGCAAGGTTTCAGCATTTTCCATCACGCCTTCTTCAAGCACGAACGAGGTGTTGGCAGGCAGAAAATCGAATAGCGTATTAGTTTCCTCAAAGAATAAGGGCAAATAGAATTCGCTGCCGGTTGGGGCTAATCCCTTACTAACTTCGCGATAGATCATCGACTGCTTCGCATCGCCATCGACCGTGGCTCTAAACGCTTGCCTAAATCGCTCAATACTGGCGGAATCGAGAGGAAACTCTCGTGCAGGCAATAGTTGAATTTTATCTAAGGCATCAGTCGAACGTTGTGTTTCAGTATCAAATAAGCGAATTGTCTCAATAGTGGTATCGAATAGATCTAGTCGAAACGGTGAGTCCATGCCCGATGGAAACACATCAACAATGCCGCCCCGAATAGCAAATTCTCCAGCCGCCATCACCGTGTCTACACTATAGTAACCAGCATCAACTAAACGCTGCCGGAATTCGTCAATATTGAATTCGTCATCTACTTTTAGATCGAATGTATGAGCATCAATATAGTTAATTGGAGCAAGGCGCTGCATTAACGCTGTTACCGGAATAATTAATACACCTTTCTCAATGTGTGGCAATCGATGCAATGCCAATAGCCGCTGTGAGACAATATCTGGGTGAGGCGATACCCTGTCATAGGGTAAACACTCCCAATCAGGGAAGGTGAAAATGGGTGCCTCGTGGTCTAAAAAGAACGCTAACTCTTTTGCTACCACCGGCATATGCTGCGCTTCTGAGCAGACATAGATGATTGGACCGTTGCTACGCGCAAGCTCAGCCAGAGATAAGCTCGGTGCCGCTCCATAAAGTTTGCGCCAATGCAGAACGTCGCCCGCTTTAGCTGGAAGAATTGGATTACTTGAAGATTGCACGGCGGTTTATTCTGCTGGTCTATTGTGTTCAAAAAGAGGCGAGATAATATCACTTAGGGTGTGAAAACATGTTGCTATTTTCTGCGTTGATACGCTGACATTATCAACCACTGCGAAGTGATGGCGGAATTTTCCCACCTCAAAAGCTCCCATTTCTTTAGCGTGCTGCATTCGATGGTACTTGATATAACGCTTGATCCAAAAACAATCGATTTTTTCCGTTTTATAAGCGAGATATCGAGACCGTATATCCCAACATAATTGGTACATGAATTTAACCAGTTGTGGGGGTAATGGTCGACGAATACCATCCGTTTCATTCATAGTTTCACTCCTTAAAACTAATGCGCTAACAATTGTATGCTTAAGTATAACTAGCAATGCTCACAAAAAACAAGCGACAGTCGGTCTATCCACAAGGGACTAACTGCGTGTCGTATATTAGCAATAAGCACCTAAGTGATTGATATTAATGAAGAAAAACAAT
>JAESTB010000637.1 GCA_016763815.1 Arenicella sp. | reverse complement strand
CAGCGACTCAGCCAACTGTCATCCGCGAAAGAAAAAATGTTTGTATTCTTCGAAGCTAAAACAGAATCAACTTGGATCGATGACTATGGTTATCTAACTGACCTTAAATTGCAGCTATTGATCACTGACGCTAACCTGAGTTTTTGCAATATGAGTTTCTGCAACGAAAAACTCGATTCAAACAAGCAAGACGGCAAGAGACATTGTGTTAACCGAGAACTTCGAATACGCCGCTTCGAGACCAAGATTAAACCAGAAGAAAAGTTACATATGGAAACCATGCTTTTAAGTGAGGAGCCCTTAGATGAGAACAGGAACTCAATAAGACTAGCGCACAATCTTTATCGTTCTATTGATCAAACATTAATGGCAACGGCTGAGTGTGATCTTAGCTGGCACTAGACGATTGTTAAACCCGCATCTCGATGACCTGACCAATAAACACCTCGCCCTGGCATTCCACTCATATTGGTAATGGTAGCCCTGGACTATCGGCTGGTCTAAGGCGTGGGGTTTATAAATACAGACATTAAATGCCGCCGCGCAGAGCATCGATATAACCGTAGTCGTCGCTTCGGACTTGCAACTAAAAACCACCAAGCGTTCATGGTAACCAAGCAGGGTTTGTTCTGGCCGATGACGAAGGTTTAAGCGTTAGGCATAGGTCTTGATCGGCTACTGATGTTACTGACCGGCGAGACCCGTATAGATAAGGTGATTGCCTTTGCTATTGATATTGCCTAACCGCCACACTAAATCGGTAGGATCGCGCCCCTATGGCCAATCACCTTGCCTGCGAGGCCATGCGCCAGTGCGGCAGCTTGCTGCATGTTAGAGCCCGTAAGGCGTGCAGCCAAATAAGCCGCGTTAAACGAATCACCTGCACCGGTGGTGTCTATAGGTTGGATTATTTCCCCTGGTGAAATCTCTTCACTGACATCATCCTTATATAATAAAGCGGGATGTTCGCCATTTTTGATGATGATCTCACCCCGAGTTTTGTCCTGCCACGTGACTAAAGCTTGCTGCGGGCTGTGTGACTGCCACATCAGTTTGTCGTCGTCGAAAGTTGTTAACAGGTATTGGCTGATTTCGCTGACCTGCTCGCAAAGCCGCTGTGCACGGCTAACGTCTTGCCATAGCTGCGGGCGGTAGTTGGGGTCGAACGCGATCGGCAGGTTAAGTACCTTTAACAAACCGATCAGTTTTTCCTGATCGGCTGGTGCCAGAATGGCCAGGCTAATACCGGATAGATAGATCAGGTCAAACTGAGCCAGATGTTCTCGTAAAACATCAAACCTGTTCGCGGCCATCAGTTTCGTAGCCGCTGAGTTTTGGCGCCAATAGGTAAAACTCCGCTCTCCCTGGGCGTCGTTGTTAATCAGGTAGGCACCAGGGGCGCTCCCGGATTCGATAAAAACACAGGTGGTATCTAGTTGGTGTGAGCGAAAATGTTCGAGCATCTGAGTCGAGAGCGCATCATCTCCCAGGCAAGTCACATAACTGATCCTATGGAAATCGCCCAACAGCCGCGCTAGATAGACTGCCGTGTTAAATGTATCGCCTGCAAAACCAAGGCGATAATCAGAGCCGCTCTGGGCTGAAAATTCGACCATGCACTCGCCGATGGCAGCGATTCGTAGTGACTTCATTTTTCCAAGCCTGAGTTCAGCTGCTTTAATGTGGTGGAAACGCCTTGAGTTAGTAGCGACTTCAGACTATTCACCACCCCCTCGCGGAAGCGAGTGGATTGACTTAACTGAGTTGAAAAGACTACCCTGAGCGACAAATAGGCATCAACCCAGTCATCTGGTGATTGCCTATCGGTTAGCCTTAGCAATGTATGGCTCATAGGGTCGATTACGTCGTGCCTTACCCCGTCGAGATTGAAGCCGCGGTTATACAAAATCCACGCGCCAATCACCAAGCAGATTCGGTTGATGTTTTGGTCTCTATTCAGGCGCTGTTCGGCAACAACGAGCAATCTCTGTGGAAGCTTTGATGACCCATCCATGGCGATTTGACGGCATTGGTGTTGTAAATGCACATTGCCGAACCGCCTAATTAGTTGGTTGATGTATTCGTCCAGGTCGTAATCCTGAGGCGCTTCAATCGTTGGCGCTACTTCAATCTGCATCAAGTCGCGAACAAACTGGTGGATTTCCTCGGTTGCCATGGATTCCGCAACGGTGACTTTCCCCGCCAAGAAACCCAAGTATGCGATGGCCGAATGAGCGCCGTTAAGTAACCGCACCTTCATGGTTTCGAACTTTCCTACCTCGGCACTAAAAATCACCCCGGCCAGTTCCCATCTCGGTCTGCCTGAGGGAAATGCATCTTCAATAATCCACTGAGAAAAATTTTCTGTGGCTAGGCAGGCTTGGTCAGTTAGACCTAGAGACGCTTGAGTTTGGGCAATGAGGCTGGACGCTTGCGCTGGGACTATGCGGTCGACCATGGTGCAGGGAAAACTGATATTCGCTTCGATCCAGACCGCCAATGAATCATCCCAACTCGATGCCAAATCAAGGACCGCACGTCTTAACACCTGGCCATTATGCTGAAGATTGTCGCAGCTAAGTATTGCAACGGGTGGGTGGCCCAGTCGTTTACGTTTGGCCAGTGCGGTAACCAGATAGGCGATCGCCGTTCTCGGTGATGAGAGGGCTAGTGATGCTGTGAGATCCTTTGATACGGGATCAAACTGATAACCTTTTTCGGTAATGGTGAGTGATATTATTTTGATGCCGACATCGCTCATGGCACCTATTAACGCATGCGGATCTTGCGGCGCGAATATTACATCTTTAATCGAGCCGATAATCCGAGTGTGTGAAGTGCCTTCACCGTGGCTGGTGACAGAGTAGAGATTGTCTTGTGCAGCGAGTTGATCTCTGGTGCTTGGGCTGAATAGGCTTGCGCCGGTAATCATCCAGTCTCCGCCAGTCTGCCTTAGTACCTCGTCGGTATAAACTGCCTGGTGCGCGCGATGAAAAGCGCCGGTGCCCAGGTGTAATATGCCGGTCTTGTGAGCTCGGCGATCATAGTTAGGTAGTTGAATACCAGGTTTCAGTTGCCTTAATGCCTGCTCTGATAGCGACTTATATTTTTGTAGCTTTGCCATTAGAGTCGATAGGTCTCTTTTGCGAATCCGTAGGCCAATTTCTGAGCCAAGCCTTGCGCCTCATCTTCATCCAGGCGATGGTCACACACCAGTTCTGCCAGGTGCCGACAGTCAATTCTTCTCGCCACATCATGCCTTGCGGGTATAGATAGAAACGCGCGAGTATCGTCATTAAAACCAGCACCATTGTAGAAACCAGCAGTTTCAATGATTTGCCGCTTGTGGCGCAGCATGGCTTCAGGGCTATCAAAGAACCACCAGGGCGGTCCTAGTTTAAGACTTGGATAATGTCCGGCCAACGGCGCTAGTTCACGGCTATAGGTGGTTTCGTCCAGCGTAAACAAAATAAGGGTGAGTGCCGGCTCATTGCCAAATTTGTCTAACAGGGGTTTTAAATTACGTACAAAGTCGGTGGTCAGCGGTAGATCCGCGCCCTTATCCCGGCCATAGGCAGCGAACAATTGAGCATTGTGATTGCGTGATACGCCTGGGTGAAGCTGCATTATCAACATTGTT
>JAESTB010000636.1 GCA_016763815.1 Arenicella sp. | reverse complement strand
CTAACACCATTCGGCTGGGCTCTGGTGGCATTATGCTGCCGCATTACAGCGCCTACAAAGTAGCTGAGAGTTTTTCGGTATTGGCAAATTTGTACCCAGGCCGTATAGACTTGGGGCTCGGTAGAGCGCCCGGTGCTGACATGTCTACTGCAATTGCATTGGCGACCGACGGCCGGCCCAAGTTCGAGCGCTTCCCTGAACTAGTAGAAGAGCTGACCGCGTTCTTACGGGACGACGTAAGCTCACCCGTGGTTAGCCCAAAACCACCGAAAGATCTGCCTATCTGGATGTTGGGTTCAAGTGTTGATAGTGCTGAACTCGCGGCCCAGAAGGGCCTGCCATATAACCTTGGTTTGTTTATAAATCCTGAAGCTGATCGCCGTTTAATACGATTGTATAAGCAGTACTTTCAAACAAATGGCGATACTAATAAGCCGCATGGAATGATCACTATGAGTGTATTCTGTGCCGATTCTGAAGAACATGCCAAGGCTCAACAGCTGGCATTTGACGTAAACTTTTATCGTTACATTACTGGTCAGCGTGATTCGGCAAGTGGTGGAGGTTTGTTAACGCCCGAGCAGGCTCAGGCCTTCCCTATGACGCCTCAGCTACAGGCTTTTATTGCCTCGCGCAGTAAAAACCGGGCGGTAGGGTCACCAGACCAAGTACGCCAGCGAGTCAGTGCTATTGCGAAAGACTACGCGGCCGATGAAGTGATGGTGGTGACCAATATGTATTACTTTGAAGATCGAAAACGATCGTTTGAATTGCTGATGCAGACGTTTTCATAAATCGGCAATGCCGCTTATAAATAATTCGCTAGTCATTGCGTATTGATTGGCAGTAGAATCCGCGCTTTGCGCACTATACCGGAACCGTTTCAGGCAATAAATTATGTCTAAGCAAGATCAAGACCATTCCGCCAGCATTCCCTTCGGCTTGGCGTTCGCATTATTTGGCTTTGCCATTTATTCGACCCACGATGCGGTGGTGAAATCGCTACAGGGCTACCACGTTTTTCAAATTGTATTCTTCGCCATGCTATTCAGTTACGTGCCGTTCTCGATTGCGCGGATTGTCGAAAATAAGCCGCAATCGATGTCACCCGCAAATCCGTTATTATTAGTGACTCGCGCGTTCTTACACGTTGGCGCACTATGTTTCGGGTTTTATGCATTCTCAACCCTGCCAATGGTTGAAGCTTATGTGCTTTTATTTTGTACTCCATTGATAATTTCGGTGCTAGCCATCTGGTTTTTAGGTGAACAGATTGCGTTAGCCAGATGGTTTGCTATTACAATGGGGTTGGTCGGCGTTATTATTGTCTTACGGCCATCGGTCGAAAGTCTCGAATTGGGTCACTTCGCGGCGCTCGCGGCGGCCTTTTGCAGCGGTGTAACCGCCGTTATATCGCGTAAAATCAGTGCCAGTGAAAATATGGCGACGATGATTTTATTTCCGCTGCTCGCGACCATAATTGTTTCCGGTAGTGCGCTGTATTTTGTTTATAAGCCGATGCCGCTAATCGATTTGGGGTTAATGTTTCTAATTGGCGCACTGGGCTTGCTCGGACAATACTCCGTGTTAAGAGGCTTTAAAATGGCTCCGGCGGCCTATGTCGGGCCGATGCAATACAGTCAGATAATTTGGGCGATTTTATTCGGCTATGTATTTTTTGACGAATCAATCGATAAATGGGTCGTCATTGGGTCACTCATTACCGTATTGTCGGGAGTCGCGATTGTTTGGCGTGAGCACGCTGTTTCCAAGGTGCAGGCTAACTTAAATACACGTAATGCACGTATGGTTGGCGCACCGATGATGAAGTCGGCAAAATCTGAAGAAGAGGATTAGCTCTAGGCTTACTTCAAAAGCTCGGCATCTGTGATCGCTAAGCGGTCTTTAACGATCACTCAGTGTTAGCGGCCACCAATATTTTCATCCAAGAACTTGAGCACACGCTGATAAACTTCGCTTCTATTTTCAACGCTGAAGGCGCCATGACCGGCGTCAGCCAGGTAAAGCCACTCGGCTGGATTACCGGCTTTTTTCAATGCTGAGCGCATCTTTTTAGAGTGATAACTTGGTACGCGGCGGTCTTCATCGCCATGAATTAGCATTACTTTAGCCTTGATTTTGGCTGCGTGAGTCAATGGCGATTGAGCTTTAGGGTCTGCTGTATCGGAACCAAGAACTTTTTCCAAGTAACTACGCCCCCGAAAGCCAATGGGGATATCACCTTTGGTTTTCATCGCCTCTAAGTCATAAACACCAACATAGCCAATCGTGCATTTATATAAATCGGGCGCTTTAACGGCCGACATTAAAGCCGAGTATCCGCCGTAACTGGCACCATAAATACAGACGCGATCTTTGTCTGCAACACCTTTTTCAATTGCCCACTGAGTCGCATCTAGAACATCGTCTACCATCACTTTACCCCATTTTCGGTATCCGGCTTGTTCAAAGTGCTTGCCGTATCCATCGCTGCCTCTAAAGTTAATCTGCAGAACGCTATAGCCCCTATTTGCAAGTATTTGAACTTCTGAGTTGTAATCAGGGTAGTCGCGTACGCCATGTGGTCCGCCATGCGGTAACACGACCAAGGCATTGTTGTTTTTATGGCCCTCTTTGGGTACGGTCAAGTAGCCGTGGAGCTCTTGCCCATCTCTAGCATTCAGCGAAATAGGCTTAACCGAGGCCAAAGTGCGAGGGTCTATCCACGAGTAATTAGCCCACAGGAAGTCGGCTTTGTTAGTCTCCGTATTGTATAAATAGTACTCGCCGGGGTTGGTGCCGCTACTTACCTTGAGTATTAGTCGTTTTCCATCATGACTGTAGGTCTGTATTTGAACCTCTTGCCCAGCAAATGCTTTTTGCAATTTTTTATGCTGTTTTAACAGCGCTGAATCCGCATTTGTCAATGAATAGCTATAGCGGTGGAGCCCAGGGTAGGAGGTGCCCACGACTGGCTCGCCGTTTAGGTCATTTTTCCAAAAATCTAATTCAAACCTGTTATCAAAAACGCGTGATACTTTTTTACTCGCGAGTTCAAGTTCGAATAAGCTGCGTATTTTTTTTTCGCCAACCGCGCCGGTAAGATAAATCTTACTACCGTCTTTATTAATGCTAACCGGTGTTAGTGAGCTATTTTCTGTATCAAGCGATGATGAAATATCTTCCCAAGGCTGGTCTTTAGATTCTCGGTAAACGGCTTTTCGTGATACTGAATCATCCGACCATGTAGCGAGGGTTACGACACCATCGTTGTTAGCAAATACTCGAGCGCCGCGATATGGGATAGTTTCACTGCGAGTTTTTCGGCCAGTTACGACGTTCATCTTGCTAACCACAGGGAACTTTTCACGTCTGTCGTACCATCCACCACTAGATTGCGACCATGGGTATTCGATTATAAGTACATTTTTTTTATCGTTGGGCAATACGTGAAGTAGCTGGTGAGTCGCATAAGCGTCTTTTTTGGACACCATTTTACTGCCAACTTTCCTATCACTGGCGCGGAACCCAGCAAGCATCTTATTAGACTTATTGTCGATATCAGTGCCGAATAGTTCCCCAGTAGGTATGGCCGCATCATAGCCGGATCTTTTTTCTGCAAAGGTATAAATTATGCGTTTATTGCTCGCCCAGTGCATGCTGGCAACTTCATTTTCACTGCCAGGGCGCACGCCGCCGATCAATTCACCATCACTCAGTCGTGTGAAGAACATATATACCGCATCGTTCTCTCGAATACGCGCAGCAGCATGCTTGCCATCAGGAGATATTTTAATGTCTAAGTAGTCACTACGTTTAACGAAATCGAGCAGCGGAATCTCTGATGGTGCAGTTTGCGCTATTAGTGTCTCGGTAGTTAAAAAGCCTATCAACAGCAGAGCGATATACTTGAACGGGCGTTTGTTTTGGGTCATCTTGTTTAATATCCATCTTTTCGAGAAGAATCAATCGACGATTTTTAACGCTTCCAGCGGCCAATGCAAGGGCTATTTGGTTAATAGCGGTCTCAGTGCAGGCTAAACTGTCTAGGCTTAGCTCGCATCTCGCTAGCGTTTGGCTGCACGCCAACCGGCTTTTTCTGCTTCGTCTTCGCTACAAAACCAACGCTCGCCGGCGCTGACATTGATGCGGGTCTTTGTGTACGAGCGTGAGCCCCAAGGCGTGTGGTAAATACGACCGCTAGTGCTGATATTACCTTTTATATTGCAGGCCGTATTAGCGGCTGTTTGATTAATAGCACTTAATTGATCGCTAGCGCTTGGCGCATAGCTATTCGATTGCTCTGCTTTCGGGTCAAAACCTTTAGAACGTTGTCTGAATTTATAGGGCTCCAAAAACTCACCTGCCCATAGGCCTTTGTTGCGGGCTTTAGCAACACCTTGCTCATTGATGTATTTTTCGCTAGTACGGTAGTTAATCGCCCAGCCTTGTAATATCAACTCTCGGTTGATATTCACTGCACCAGCATAGCAAGTCGCCAGTAATCGTTTGTAGCGATCTACTTGATCACCAACACACCTTACTTGCTGTTTGGCGATTATTCGTTTTAAAGCGTTACTGGCCTCAATGCCACAGGCGTAGACCTTACCGCGTGAGTTAATACAATCTTGAGCCACTTCAGGCGTATCGATGTCTATCAGTCGTATTGACTGCTTCCATATTTTAATTGAGTCGCCATCAATATAGTGAGTTACCGGGCCTTCAATCGAGGCGGCTAGTACGGTATTACTCAGCAGCACTTGAAAGCCAAGAAGCGAGAAAAGGATAATGATTTGAAACATATTTTCAGGCTAGCTAACTATTAAGTTTAGAACGGGTTGAGCGTGTAACCGCGTTGTTGAAGTAGTGCATTCGCCGTCATTGCCGAGAGCGACATTTCTACGTTTGGGTTTAGTTGATCGGAGCTTACTCCATGGTAACTTGCAGACTGGCCGCAGATGAACACCTTGGCTCCAAATTTAGTTAAAAGGTTGATCAGCTCGGTGTTGCGATTGGGCTTCTCAAATTTAGCACTATGTGCCTTATCGTTCATTAGGTCAAAGCTGGCCTTGCCGTGTATCACCATGGCAATCTCAATATTATCTTTTGGTACGCCAGCTCGAACATGCATATTGATGAAACGAGCGACGCTATTAAACTGACGATTTTGGCCGTTCGATGTTGTTTGATCTGAAATATCAAAGACTACTTTAAAGTGTTGAGCTTCTGGATTAATCAGCCCGCCCTCGATCGCCGTATTTTCGCCATAATCTTTGAACACAGGGCCTTTGCTGAAATTTTCAGGCGCGGCAATGGAGGCTATTGACAATAATAGTAGTGATGCGGTAATGGCAATTCTGATCATGGTTTAAACGATAGTGTGTTGACTATAGAGATAGTGTAGCTGAAAAATAACCTGCAAATTGCAGTAGGCCCCTCAGGTTGGTGATGGGATCACTTGTGAGCTGAAAATAAATGTGCTAATGTGATTTGTAAGTGATATCAAAATGATATCAAAAATTGACAAGCATGGAACAAACAAATGATCAAACAAAAATCTTCATTCTCGTTTAATGGTTACGGTATTTTTATTGTTTTACTGATTACACAAGTAGGCTCAGTAGCGATGGCTTTAATGACCATACACTCAGCAGTTCAAACTGATACCGTGCCAAATTTCACCATATTAATTGGCTTAGTAGTGCTTGCCGTTTTGTCGTTAATTAGCTGGGCAGGATTTTACAAAGTCGAACCCAACGAAGGCAAAATCTTTCAGTTATTCGGTAATTATGCTGGCACGGATCACCAGGCTGGGCTGCGGTGGACCATTCCCCTGCTGTTTAGTAAAACTCCGATTTCGTTGAAAGTACGTAATTTCGAAAGCAACAAAATGAAGGTAAATGATGCATCGGGCAGCCCGATTGAGATAGCGGCCGTAGTCGTATGGAGAGTCGCCGATTCAGCGGAAGCATTTTTCGAGGTCGACGATTTTGAGAGCTTTGTGACGATACAAAGCGAGTCGGCGCTGCGCAATTTAGCTAATCAGTATCCCTATGAATCTGCCAAGGAGGGTGGTTTATCGCTCCGAACTGACCCTTTGAAAATCGCTGAAAAGATGAAAGAAGAAATTCAAGAACGGTTAAACAAAGCCGGTGTCGAAGTTATCGAGGCTCGAATTTCCCACCTCGCCTATGCCACCGAAATTGCTCAGGCGATGTTACGCAAGCAGCAAGCGGGAGCGGTGTTGTCGGCGCGCAAGATTATTGTACAAGGCGCGGTTGAAATAGTTACCGATGCGCTAAAGAGATTAACTGAAGATCACGACTTTGAGCTTGATGACGAACGAAAAGCGAGCATGGTGAGTAACCTACTAGTGGTTATTTGTGGTGAGCAGCAAGTTCACCCGGTGGTTAATGCCGGTACAATTTATTAGGCCGGTAAACTGAGGCATATTGCTCATGGCAAAAAAAGCATATCCGCTGCGTATTAATCAAGACGTGCTGGCCGCCCTGCAACGCTGGGCTGACGACGACCTGAGAAGCGTAAATCAACAAATCGAATATGTGTTGCGTGACGCTTTAGTTAAAGCTGGTCGCGTCAAGATTGTTCAGAAAGTTATTACTGAGGTCGAAGAACTTAAGTAGAGCAGGGTAAATAGAAGAGTAGGGTAATAACCGACTGCTTGATAACGCTTATGTGTAGAAATCGAGGCTTGGTCTGACAGTTTCAATGATCTAGTTCTGAGGAAATCTGACCGTCAGCTTTTTTGCCTCTATCAGTCATACCCCAAGGGCAGGCTTCGCGCTCTTGAGCGAAGTTGAAAGACTAGGTGCCCCTTGAGAAGTATCTAAGTGGCAACCGTATTTAAAAAGATCAAGATTATACATTGAGATTTTTCCGCTCGCTTCGCTCG
>JAESTB010000635.1 GCA_016763815.1 Arenicella sp. | reverse complement strand
GGCGGCGGGCTAAACATTCGTCATGGCGGCGGCGGCGGCGGCGGTCTTGGTGGTGCTATTTTTAACCAAGGCGGCACCTTACGCCTCAACAATTGTACCCTAAGCGGCAATGCCGCTCAGGGTGGTTCTAGGGGGTCGTCAAACAGCAGTGGTGGTACCCAGTCACAAGCAGGTGAAGGTCGCGGCGGCGCTGTGTTTACTCGCAATGGTATCGCTAATTTGGTCGGTTGTACTTTGGCCAATAACACAGCAGCACAGGGCGGTGGCGGATTAGTGGCCCTCGGCGATGGTGCTTTAGTGACATTGATTATTGATAACAGTATCGTGGCTGATAGTGTGGCTGCTGTTGAGGACCTACAGTTCACTACTATTGATATGGGCAGTGTATCTACCACCGGCGGTACTAATGTGATCGAATCGGGTTCCGGCCCCGGCTTTGGATCTATTGCTGCGGTAAGCACCGACCCGGCATTGAGTACATTGAGCGATAACGGTGGTCCCACCCAAACTCATGCTTTGGGTGTGACTGCGGTCAATGGCACCGGCAATACGACAATATGTGCTGACGCCTTTCCTGCTGGAACTGCTGGGGTCGATCAGCGCGGAGCGAGTCGATCCGGCCGACCTGGCGGCATCTGTGATCCTGGCGCCTATGAACGTGCCATTGAGGTTTCGTTATCAGCCAGTGTCAACACGGGCAGTGAAGTAGCGGGTACGGTGATAACGCTGACGGCCACGGCGACTCAGGCCGTGCTGGGTGATCAAAGTGTCACTATTGCTGTCACCGGGGCTGGTATTACCGCCACCGACTTCACCCTGAGCAATACCAATATTACCATCCTGGATGGTCAAACCACCGGCAATGAGACCTTTACGGTGTTGTCTGATGTTGATATCGAAGGCAGTGAAACGGCCACTGTCTCGATAAATAGTGTTTCGGCTGGATTGCTAACAGGAAGTACCCTCAGCCAGGACATTGTCATTTCTGACCCGATTGTGGCGCCTGGTTTCAGTAAATCGTTTAGTCCGATGCTGATCGCCTCTACTGATGTGTCGCAATTGGTGTTGACGATTGATAACATCGGCAGTGGCTTTGCCGCTACCAACCTGCAAGTGATTGACAACTTCCCGGCTGATCTGGTGATTGCCAACCCGGCGAACGCTGCGGTGGACTGTGTTGGTGGCACGCTGACGGCAATAGCCGGTAGTACCAGTGTGAGCTATGTAGGCGGCAGTCTGCCGGCTTTGCCGAGTTGCCGTATCTCGGTAGATGTGCGTTCCAGTGTTGGTCGCGCTTTTTTGAATATCACGGCTGATCTGACCTCGTCTTTGGGCAACAGCGGCTCCGCCTCGGCGTTATTAAATGTGGACGCCGATGTCGACAACGATACCATTGCCAATGCAGTAGACAACTGTCCGAACACAGCCAATACAGATCAGATTGATCTAGATGGTGATGGTCTGGGCAATGTCTGTGATGACGATGCGGATGGGGACGGCATGCCCAATAGTTACGAGATAGCTAATGGTTTAAACCAGTTGAACTCGTTCGATCAACAGGCGGATTTAGACGGCGATGGGTTTACTAACTTGCAAGAATATTTGTTGGGTACCGACCCGAATGTGTTTGATGAAGATGCTGATGGAAACGGAGTACCTGATGTAGTGGATGAGCGCAGAATGCAACTCATTGTGCCGAATGTCATATTGCCAATTTTGCTCGATGATTGATAAAACTAAGAAATGACCATGACGAAGAATAAGCAACATAATAAAGAGCGTCGAAAGTTATTGGCGGCATTGGGTGATTTTGAGTTTTAAATAAAAACCGAATAGTTTGCCGAAAATTGGATACCGTAAGTTGTACCGACTAATGCTCAAGACGCCATTTAGACGGTGTGCCAAATATGTGCCAAAGCGACAGCGATTTGTGCCAATTTACTGGCATTTACTAGCGCTTTTGTGATTTGGGTCGCCGCAAGTCATTGATTTAATTAGTTTATAAATTTGGCGCTTACCATTCATAATGCTTGGGGCGGTGGTTCAAGTCCACCCATAGCCACCGTTAAAAGCAAGCACTTACAAGCACTTCCTCTTTTAAGTTGTTAGCTCTTTCATATCTTGAGCAAGCCGTGCGGTTTTGTGAATCGAACTACAGTTACCGCTTTAACACGTCGAGCCGACCGCGCCAAATTCAGCGGTTGAGGATGACTTTAATCGTTCCCTGATTGTGCTTGCTGATATAGTGATTTTGAATTGATTTTTTGAGTCGAATTGGTGTCTTATGGCGTAGTGCTTTCGCCTCCTCATATTTTTGCCTATCGTGAACACGGGATTTTTGAAGAGTGAACACCTATTTTTACCCACCGTGTTAAAGATCGACACATTCCCCGCATGTTGTGCCAAATGGTCGGCGTTTAGGTGAGCGTAGCGTCGAACTATTTCAAGCTAGTACAATGTCGAGCCGGCATTGACTAGTATTGGCATTGATTTTAGTCTCATTCATAAGTAAGCTACTTCTAATGACTTATTAGGGGCTTATAGGGGCTTACGTCTCGCTGAGTACGGGCCTTTCTAGTGCATTAAGTTTCGTTAGTGAGGTTTATGATGCTATTCCTTGTTATCCAGTTCAAGGGACTGTTGCTCATCGAAATGTAGAAGTAGGATCTAAATTCACTTGTATGATAAACAGATTTGGCGTAAGCAAAATAACATGTGCCGGTCGTAATAATTCCGAAAACAGCTGCCTTTTCCTCGACGTTTTAGGCGCAATAACTAGCAGGTAATCTTGAAAAAACTCTCCCATTTTTTATTACTTACAGTGCTTTTAACAGGATGTTCGACAACCCCAACATCCAGCACTGCCGCCCAAAAAACAGTTCAAGCTGATGAACATATTATGCAACTTGGCAATTTTTCCGTGAGTCTATCGGTTAAGGATATCGCCGCATCTAGATCTTTCTACGAGAAGCTAGGTTTCACTGTAAGAAGTGGGGATCAAGAGCAGAATTGGTTGGTCTTGAAGAACGGTAGCACCATCATTAGTTTGTTTCAGGGAATGTTCGAGGGCAATATTATGACCTTCAATCCAGGGTGGGATAACGACGCGAAAGAATTGCCTGACTTCACGGACGTTCGCGATTTGCAACGTAAACTCAAAGCAAGTAATATTACACTACTTAGTACAGCT
>JAESTB010000634.1 GCA_016763815.1 Arenicella sp. | reverse complement strand
TACGGGTTTGTCAGCGTCAGGCGAATCGCTTAGCGACAGAGGAAATCGCGTACTTGCGCGCGCCAACTCTAACTGCTGCGCTAGTTGTTCTGGCCTTTGCATAACAAGTCGTTGAACAGGTTTCGGCCAATCTTCAGCAACGCCAAGCGCGAGCACCAAGGTACGAAAATGCTCAATCAAACGTACCATCGATGATTCAGCAAACAACTCCTTACGATACTGCAAGGTGCCAGCGATCTGCTCACCCTCTCGTTTAAACGTCATCACCAAGTCATACTGAATAGCCGAAAAATCATAGGCTTGATTTTCAATATTCAGTTCAGAATATTCTAAGTCTGCATCAACCACAGAGTGATAGTTTAATTTGACTTGAAAAAGTGGCGTGGAACTCAAATCTCGAGCTAAGGCCAATCGATCAATAAGCCTATCCAAGGGCATGTGTTCATGCTCGATATCTTGCAATATCGACTGTCTTAATTGATCTAAAAACGCCTCTACCGAATCGCCCTGGGACACATCAACCCGCAGCGCGATTTGATTGATAAAGTAGCCAAGCATATTCTCGGTTTGAGCCGGAAAACGATTAGCAACATCGGTCCCTATAACAATATCGTTTTGGTTTGTGTAGCGTGATAGCAATATGGAAAAAGCTGACATTAAAGCGATAAAAGTGGTCAACTGAAACTCACTCGCCAGCAAATCTATACTCGCGACTTCCTCGGCATCTAAGGTAAAAGGCAGAGCCACGCCGAGGTAATTTTTCTGTAGCGGCACACTAAAATCAGTCGGTAATTTTAATGGTTCCGGCAATGGGTCCATTCGATTTAACCAATAGTCCTCATAAACCTGCATTTGTTCTGTTTGCCAAACATCATGCTGCCAGTGAGCAAAATCGGCATATTCCCAAGCAGGAGGCTCTGCCACCAACACCAGGCCTTCCTGCAAGGTTTGATAGGCTGACAAAAGCTCCTCATTCATCAATGCGATAGACCAAGCATCAGTCACAATATGATGCATGGTTATCACCAAGTAACTAACTATTTTAGACTGTGTTAGTAATAAGCCACGCACCAGTGGCGCTCGGCTCAAGTCAAATGGTCTCTCAACCTCGTTCTGGATGGTTTGCCATGTTTCAGAAATAATATCGCTTTGTTTAACAGCGCTTAGGTCTACGGTTCTCCACGGTAACTCGTAGCTCACTATCTGTTCGGTGAAGGCACGCCCTTCCTCATTGTTAAACACCGTCCGCAGAACACTGTGACGATCGATAACATGCTCAAGCGCTTTGCGCATATAGGCCGCATTAAGATCACCTTCAATTTTCCAAATGATGGGCATGTTATATGCTGAATGATAGCCTTCAGTGTGCTTATCGAGCTGATCAATAAACCACAAACGTTGTTGTGCAAACGAAGGTCGTTGTAGTCGGCCCTCTGGGGCTTTTTCTAAGGGCGTTAAATCCGCTTTAACATTAGTCTCACTTTCTAGAAATTGCGCTAATTCAACAACGCTGGGATGGCTAAATATAACACCAATGGTACATTCTTTAACTAAGGCGCTGCGTATCCGCGTTTGCATTTGCATCGCAATGAGTGAATGGCCTCCTTGGTCAAAGAAGTTATCATGGATGCCCATTTTGGGATCAGACAATAGCTCTTGCCATATCTCCAGCAAAACCTGTTCAGTCTCATTACGCGCGGCGACATGCTCACGCTGAATATGTTCGACAACGTGCTCAGGCAAGGCATTGCGGTCAACTTTACCATTCGCACTCAATGGCAAACTATCAAGCTCAACAAACACATGAGGAGCCATATATTCAGGCAGGTTTTCTTTACATAAAGCACTCAATTCAGCTTGAATATCTTTAAGCAAAACACCGTCTCGTGGAACCACATAGGCAATCAGAGAACTGGCCATTTGATCACTACGCTGAGCATTCACAATCGCTTGTTTGACGCTTTCATGGCAACTCAACAGCCGTTCTATCTCGGATAGCTCAACTCGAAAACCGTTGATTTTCACTTGGAAGTCCCGACGCCCTAAAATCCGAATCTCGCCAGACGGTAAGTACAGGCCCAAATCACCTGTTTTAAAGATTGGTTCTCCAGTATCAGGATGGGTTGCGAACTTTTCCGCGGTCAGTTCTTCATTAGCCCAGTAACCATCAGCCAACACTCCGTGACCACCCGTGATAATTTCGCCGGGCACACCCTCGGGTCGGTCATTAAGCAGATCATCGACCACCCAACATTTTCTATTACGCATGGCACTTCCATAGGGAATCGATGGCCAAGCAGCATCAACCTCGCCTATTTCGTAGCCGATTGAGTAAATAACGGTCTCAGTCGGTCCGCCCATGCTCATAATGACAATCTCATCAGACGCCAGTTTTCGAATGCGGTCAGGAAGACTGACTGGAATGAAATCACCGCCCATTATAAACAAGCGAAGGCTTTTCGGCAGTTCTTGCTTAGTCAATTCTCTCTGATCAATAAGAGCCGCGACCAAGGCGGGCACCGCATTGACCATACTCACCTGATGTTGATCAAGTAATGCATTAAGAGCTTGGGAGTCTCGTCTCATCTTCTCTAGTGGTACCACTAGCCCAGCCCCCGACGAAAACGCGGCAAACATATCCAGAACAGACAAATCGAAGGTGATAGCAGACAAGGCTAAGATGCGGTCTTTAGGCTTCAATCGAAACCGATCTACAATTTCAAATACTGTGTTCGCCATTGCCCCATGACTAATACTAACGCCTTTGGGCAAACCACTTGAGCCAGAGGTAAATATCACATGAGAGCAATCACCAACCCCTGGCAAGGACCAATCAAGTTCATCATTTTCTTGCTCACTGGCAATATTATGTTGTTCATCAATGACACCTAAAATATGCTCACCTAGAGCTTCGACGCCTGCGGCACATTGAGGCTGAGTCAGAATAATGCTTAAATCAATAGATTCAATAATACTAATTTGACGGGCCTGCGGCCAGTGAGCGTTAATCGGAACATAGGCCGCGCCAGCTAGATTAACCGCCAAGACGGCAACAGGCTCTTGCCAATCTTTTTCCATGATAATCCCAACATAGTCACCTTTGCCTACTCCCTTGGCGCGCAACCACCGGCTCCAAACCATTACGTATCTATGCAACTCGGCGTAGCTGATCTTGTATTGTTGACCCAAAATTGCCGCAGCACTCGGTTGCTTCTCAACATTTTGCAGGTAGAAGCCAAGCGCCGTTTTCTGCGGCATCGGGTGCTCAGTCTGATTCTTAGTATCCCTCAGCATCTTCTGCTCTTGTGGTAGGAGGTCTAAACGTAACTGTTGCCATACTTGATCATCTTGCGCTAACTGGCGTACAAGCGATTCATATTGGGCAAACATATCCTCAATCATATTGGCTGGAAACAAGCCCTCTAGTGAGTCCCAACTAAGCAATATATGCCCTTCTTCCTCTGACGCCACATGATCAATCCAAACCTGTGGTGTTTGCGATATCGAACTTCCTTCATCGTACTGACTTAATAAACTTTCGTCACCAAGGGATTCAAACTCGTCCTTATCAATATCTCCCAGCGGTAATGCGCTGGTGAACACCACTGGCATAATCACCGGTTGTTCACTTTTTCGTTGACTAGCGAAGTGTCGCGTCAGCTCACGCAGAACATTAATACCACT
>JAESTB010000633.1 GCA_016763815.1 Arenicella sp. | reverse complement strand
TCTTCTTCACTGCAAAATTTTTGTAACCGTGCCCGTTACCAATTACAGAATTTTTAAATAGTTTTTTTGTAGTTGCGCGAACCACTCAATCTGCCTATGCCGGCCGTCCCGTTTTAGTTTAATTAAATGGGTAGGGTTTTGATGCTCAGACCAAGGCATTTTGAGATCGACCCATCGATGAACTAACTTTTTATGTGGTTCGACTGAGGCCATCAAGATTTTTGCGACGGGTTTTTGCAGTACTAAGTTTTCATGGCCTAAACCTTCACCAATGGTAATTTGTCGTAAGCCTTGGTAGTCGAGCTCGGCACTGTGGTGGACATGACCGCTTAAGACAGTGCCAATACCAAGTTTATGACTTTGTCTTACTAACCAGTCGACTTCTCCGATGCCATGAATTTCATGATCATCATGGGGTCTTGGATCTTTAAGGAGGCGGTGAGTAAATATTATTTGTTCGCCATTAAAAGGCCCTGCCTTCGTTAAAGAAGTCAATAATGCGCTTCGATGGCCTGAGCCTGCCGGCCAAAAATCAGCTGCTGTATCGATGTTGATAAATCGTGTGCCCGCCAATTCAAAGGCATGGTTCATCGGCCCGATCTGCGAAATGAATTTGTCGTATATCAATCCATCATTATGGAATTCGTGATTTCCGATTGTTACGTAACAAGGTAACTTAGCCTTATTGAAATGTTCAATTGCCATATCATATTCACCTTCACTATAATTAAAATCACCGAGATGTAGTAAGAACTGCGCTCCTAACTCCTTCGCACGTTTAAGGGTCCAAGCTAGTTCTGAGCCGCCGCCAGTATCGCCCATCACGGCAAATTCGAAGCCGTCTGTAACTGGAAGAAACCATTTAAGACTAGTGCCTTTAAGTTCAGCACCTTGATTCCTCCCTCTGATATGTACTATTCGAGCCGTGCCATCAACCTCCTCGTCGATATCAGCTGATGCTCTTCCCTCTAACTTGAGTACAGCATTGCTTGCGACATTTAGGACTTTAACAGAGATCGAACGCTCTAGCCTCTTAATGAAAATACAAGGTTCAGGCGCGATTGCTCTTATGGTGTGACTGCTTACAGCAATACAGTCTCGAAGATCAAGTTCGAGCTGGTCAGACGATAATACTGAAGCACGTGCTCTATGTTCAAACGAGAGCGGAGGGTAACGAAGCCCGCGTTGATGTGAATATATCCCTAGAGTGGAAACTAGCGCGCCACTTAACAATAGCCGTCTTCGAGTGATCATCTTAATACTATCCTCTTAATATAAAAATCCAGATCAAACCTACAAGGGCCTGTCTACTAGTGGCACTAAATTCAATGAATTATATGCCAGTAATTTGTAATCCTACTGCACCCTAGGCGGTCTAAGGAGCAACCATAAGTAATTTTAACTCCCACCAGATAACCCTACTAAATTTCACTGTTTAACAATGTTAAGAATTAATCTAGATCAAAATGCATATAATCTCGCGCATAGTAAATTAGTGCGGGAATTGAACCCATCTATTAACAGTGTTATTTTGAACGAGTTCTCTTCAACGTCACTTAAAGAGCTTAACGAAATGGCGTTGGATGATCGTGTAGATTCCAAGTTTGTACTCCCCAAAAAAATACTTGGAGATATATTAGAGCATCTAAGTAATAACTATTCGATCCTGACTGTTGATAATGAAAATATATTTACCTATGAAAATACCTACTTCGACACACCAGATAGGTTTTTTTACCAATCTCATCATAATGGCAAATTAAATCGTCAAAAACTTAGATTCCGTCGCTACAAAGAGTCTGATTTGTGTGTATTGGAAACAAAATTAAAAACAAATAAATCAAAAACCATAAAACAACGTATTTCAATAAAAGAAAACAACCAGAAAGATATTATTAGTTTCCTCAATGAACAGATTCATTCAACTACGGATAGTTTGTCACCAAAGTTATTTAATAACTATTATCGAATGACATTCACACACCTTCAAAAAAAAGAAAAGGTTACAATTGACTTTAATCTTGGTTTTGAAAACCCTGATAATAATCTGCAATATCACATTGATGATTATTTTATTGTCGAAGTGAAAACAAAAGATAAAGTTCATCGCTCCGAATTCTCCCTATATTGCAAAGAAAATGGCATACGAGAAAACCGATTTAGTAAATATTGTATGGGAACTTGTTTAACTAATAATGATGAATTCAAAAATAATAATTTTAAGAAAGAACTTAGTCTCTTTAAATAATAAATAGTTCAGTGAAAAAAACGACAAAAAGGAAAGAACATGTCTGAATTAATGATGGAATTAGATTTTCTTCCACGCTTTATCGTTAATACAATTTTTATAATTGTGTTAGTGAGAGGGTGTTACTTTCAACATTCAAAAAATCGACCATTTGCAGCATCATTCATACTTTTCGGCACCGGTGTGTTTCTGGTAACTGGCCTCTTGCATTCGGCCGACATTTCAATGGGCTTCGCTTTCGGACTGTTCGCGGTTTTTTCAATGCTAAGGTATCGCACAGAGTCGATAACCATCAAGGAAATGACATACCTATTTCTCGTAATTTCAATCGCCCTCATCACGGCTGTTAGTCCGATTGGTTTATTAGGGATTTCTATAATCAATGTGATTATATGTATTTTTGCTTATATCCTAGAGACTGGTTTTTTACTCCCGCTCACTGAAGAAAAAATTATTAAATATGAAAAAATTGAAAACATTAAACCAGAGGGTAGAGTTGATCTAATCAATGATCTAAAACAACGCACCGGCCTTGAGATTAAACATTTGAATATCGAGTCTATCGATTTTTTAAATGACACAGCACAGATTCGTGTATTCTATAAGAGCAAACACAGCACTTAGTTGTGCTGTATAAACTAGCGACAAATTCAGCAGATTAAAAGAAACCTCACCCCCCAAGATAGACTGGGGGAATGTTAGGCATATCATTGCTGATTTAAAGACTAATACCATTAGGAAATGAGTTAGTTAGTTTCAACTGTCCTCCCCCATTGTAATGCCTACATATTTGAACAATATAGTTCTGGTCTAGCCGTATTTATGGCTGTTATACGAGACCTTAACTGCTCAGGCAAGTATCTGTACCCCTACAATGGACGCAGCATGGGTTGGAAAAACCGACAGGCGTCTCTTTTTAGAAATCAGAGAAGAGACCGCGAGATCGGCTAAGTTGGTCCGGAACCACCTGCTCTCGAGACAGAACTGGCTCAACACTGTGCTCATATCTGAATTTTTCTAAATAACTTGGACCAAGATATTTACCCTGCTCCGGAGCAAAAAGCGAAATATTATCCAAAGCCACTGGGGTTGTATAGCGTAGAGGATTTGTGATTCTAGCAATCAGCCAAAATTGATCTTCTTCTAACAAATCTTTTATGCAGGCCTGTTTCCGCAATTTTTTGCCAAAAACGCCATTTAATAAAGTGAGGAATTTTTTATTAAATTTTTGAGCGCCTTTCAAGGTTTTTAAATCGTAGCGCCCGAGACTATTTAGATGCTTTTGGCAGCGCTCGTTACAGTTCTTTGTGTCTTTTCTTAGCTCTGAAATAAGTTTAACTACTCCTGGCTTCTTAAGCTGCAGCGTCATTTGAGAAACAACAGGCGACAATGCCTTTAAATCTTTAGGGTATTCAAAATCAAAATAGTTTTGCGCTTCGTCTCTATTTTCACATACAGCTCGATCCCCGTAGAAAGTTTTAAGCTTTTCAAACTCTTTTTCTTTCATCCAATTATCTGTTTTAATTAACTGTACTCTTACATCTATGCTTGTGATTTTTCGTTTTCTTGGATTGTAAACAGATTCCATTGTAATCCGTTGTGAAAAGGCTTCGTCTCTTAAGCCTAAGAAAAAGCTTGCTAGCGTCTCTGCGCCACCCAAACTTATTTCTTCGTTCCATATTCTAGCTAACTGACGGTCGCTGGACTTAATTCGCCGCCCTTGAATGACAATGCGCTCTTTTTCCGGATGAAGTGTGTTGTTTGAAAATACCTTATCTTCGTCATCATTATCCTTCTGCCAGGCATTGGTATACTCTTTAATTGCAAAGATCCCATCTTGACTATTATATAAACGGCACCAAGCCAGAAAACAAAACCTTGTATCTCTTATATTGGCTTTATGTAGTAAATTGTAAGTGGCCGACAATTCTCTAGCTAAATTAAAATCATTTTTTTGCAAAATAGCATCTAATGCTTCTGCCGTTTTTTCTTTATTTCTCTCCGAAGAGAAATCAAATCTAAAATATGAATAGTTTTTATTTTCTTTTGTATTTGAATAAAGGGCCGCTATAGACCATAAAACCGTTAAATCAACTCCTGTCCTCCACTCACTTGATGTTCCGTTCGTTTTTACAACTTCCACTAAATTGGGAGATTGTTTATAGGCATAAAATTCATTTGCCTTTAAAGTTTGAGAAAAGCCAAGCGGTGTCAGCTCAAAACGAACATTGTCGCTGACGGTTTCGAGCTGAAAGCTGCCTACTGACCATTGAAACGAAGTTTGACTATAGATGGCTTCACCCGGAGCAAAATCGTCTTTTATGCTTTGCAGCTTCCAAGGCTGTAGCCTCTTAAAAAAATGAGCTTTTGCTGCCTCAGCGATAGTGTCGTAGCTGTGGTAATACTTGTACTCGTAAACATAATGCATGCCCAAGGGCAAACTGCCACTAAAAAAGCCTCTTGTTGATGTGACATCTCGATCAAGCAGCCCTATAGGGATAGAAATGAGAGCGGTATCTTCAACTAAGTAACGTTTCTCAAATTTTGTTTTTTCTTCATTGATTGACAGGCGCCTTTGAGACCTTGCTCGCCCCCCTAGGCCCAAATCAAACGTATCACCAACGAAATTAAAATTTGTTGCTTTCGAAAAATCATCTAGTTCTACAATCTGCCTCAAATCAAAAAATGGCGCTTGAATGAGCGTTGAAAACCCCAGTGATAAAAATTCATTGATGCTAGGGGTATACCCAAGGGGCCTTGTGGATTGTGATTCTGTTTCCAATGCGGCAAGCAGCTTACCCTTTATAGATATATGGCCCGGATGCTTTTCTGATAATTCTTCATAACTTAAAATTTTATGATCAGTCTGCACGTCGCCTGATAACTCGAAGGCATTGATCATGCTTTCAATTCTTAGCTTCAAATTTGTTTTATAAAGGTCGGCTACGGCGGGTATATG
>JAESTB010000054.1 GCA_016763815.1 Arenicella sp. | reverse complement strand
GCCGTTTTCAGCACTTTAAAAGCGCTTCTGCTGTCTCGAAGAAGGCGCATTCTACTGATATCTAGAGGCCCGTCAACACCTTTTTTCATTCATTTCACTATACGACTACTCGGCATTCAGCAAAGCTAGCAAACACGCCATATTGGGGTAGATTTTTCTTTATAAAATCGCGCGATGAAGCGTTCTACTTATTTGTACCTGCGCGCCCGTAGTTATCTTCAAAGCGAACAATGTCGTCTTCACCGAGATAGGAGCCTGATTGAACCTCGATAATTTCGAGAACTTCCGTTTCACTAGGGTTGCGTAAAGAATGCTTAGCACCTATCGGTATATAGGTCGATTGATTTTCTTTTAGCACTATTGTTTGTTCACCATTGAGTATCTCAGCCATTCCTCTTACGACCACCCAATGCTCCGCTCGGTAGTGATGCATTTGAACCGAAAGCTTGGCACCCGGTTTAACTTGAATTCGCTTCACTTGAAAGCGGTCTCCTGAGTCTATAGAGTCATACCATCCCCAGGGTCGGTACACTTTTCGATGATGACTTATTTGAGTTCGCTTTAATGATTCCAGTTGATTAACAATTGCTTTGACATTCTGCGAATGGTCTCTATCGGTCACCAGCACCTCATCATCTGTCTCGACTACGACTAAATTATCAACCCCAACTACAGAAACAAGTTTGTTTTCGGAATAGATGTGGGAGTTTCGAGTATCGACAACAATCACATCACCAGTAATCGCGTTGCCGTTCTCATCTTTATCTGAGACATCCCACAACGCGGACCATGAACCGACATCATTCCAACCCGCGTCGAGCGCCACCATCTTTGCCTTAGCGGTTCTTTCCATTACGGCGTAGTCAATCGAGATTGATGGGCTACTCGCAAATGCAACTTCGTCAATGCGGATAAAATCGAGATCTGGTATCGCCTTTGACATCGCTTTTTCTGCGGCATCGTATACCTCAGGCTCAAAACGTTTAAGCTCCTCTAAAAAGGCCGATGCGGTAAACACAAATATACCGCCGTTCCAATAGTAATCGCCACTTTCAATATACTGCTGTGCGGTCTTCTTATCAGGCTTCTCTTTAAACTCAGCAACATCAAACCCGCCGTCCTTACCAACTCCTGCTTTGATATAACCATATCCTGTCTCTGGGCCTTGAGGGACAATTCCGAAGGTAACTAAACTCCCCTCTTTTGCCAGAGCGCTAGCCACATTAATGGCCTTATGAAATGCATCTAAATCTCTAATGACATGGTCTGCAGGCATCACCAACATCAGCTCATTCGGATTTTTTTCGGCCACCGACAACGCGGCCAACGCTATAGCGGGAGCGGTATTGCGCCCCTCAGACTCAAGTAGTATTTGTGCATCCTTGATACCAACCTGCTGAAGTTGCTCGCCAACCATGAATCGATGCTCTTGATTGCACACAATCACGCTAGGCCCAATACCATCTATGCCGATAGAGCGGCCGACGGTTTGCTGCAACATACTCAGCTTTGGATCGACCAGACACAAGAATTGTTTAGGGTACTTGCCACGAGACAAAGGCCAAAGCCTAGACCCCACCCCACCTGATAAAATTACTGGTATCACGCGTCCATTCCTCTGAATGTATTTTGGTGCTCTAAAAACCATGTATAAGTTTTTTTAAGACCACTTTCTAAATCAATTTGAGCTTGCCAGCCTAGCTCTTTCAAGCGCGACACATCAAGCAGTTTTCTAGGCGTTCCATCTGGTTTGCTAGTATCGAACTGCAACTCACCATCAAACCCGACAACCTTCTTAATGGTGTCGGCGAGTTCTGCAATAGTGCAGTCGACTCCCGTTCCTATGTTGATATGGGATAACCTCTCGTGGGTCACTTTTTGATAGTCAACTACTGCCATATTCATGACATAAATTGATGCCCGAGCCATGTCATCCACATATAGGAACTCACGCATAGGCGTGCCAGAGCCCCATACAGTCACAACATTCTCTTTAGCTAGCTTAGCGTTGTGGAATCGGCGCAACATTGCCGGTATTACGTGACTGTTTTGAGGGTGAAAATTATCATTCTCTCCATAAAGGTTGGTTGGCATCACACTGCGGTAATCTACCCCATACTGGCGGTTATAACTTTCGCATAATTTTATTCCCGCTATTTTGGCGATGGCGTACGGCTCGTTGGTCGGTTCTAGCTCGCCAGTCAGCAATGAACTCTCGCGCATCGGCTGATCAGACAGCCTCGGGTAAATACAAGATGAGCCTAATAGAAGCAGTTTTTTCACGCCCGACTTATTGGCCGCATTAATCACATTTGCCTGCATCATTAAGTTGTCGTAAATAAAGTCAGCGGGGTAGCTATTATTGGCGTGTATGCCACCAACTTTCGCCGCCGCGAGATAAACTTGATCAATCGCATGCTCTGCAAAAAATGCCTCGACATCAGCTTGTTTAATTAAATCTAGTTCTGAATGCGAGCGAGTAAGCAATTCTACATTAGCTTGTTTATTAAGCAGCTTCAGCAATGAGGATCCCACCATGCCGCGGTGGCCTGCGACAAATATTTTCTTAGTCATTGCCAACAAACTCACTCATATGAAGTTGCGATATCAAAACCATGTTTCTTAAGTAGCGAATTGCGCTTGGCGACTTCAACATCATTTGCGACCATTTCAGCACACATCTGCTCAACTGTAATTTCGGCCTTCCACCCCATCTTCTCACGGGCCTTGGTCGGGTCACCCAATAGCGTCTCAACTTCAGCCGGCCGAAAGTATCGGGGGTCGACTTTAATTATTTGATCACCAACGCTCAAAGCCGGTGCAAGCTCTGTGTCTACCGACGCCACAACGCCAACCTCATCAACACCCTCACCATTAAATTCTAACTTGACGCCGATTTCAGCGGCAGCCAAGCAGACAAACTCTCTCACGGATATTTGGTTGCCCGTGGCGATGACATAGTCATCAGCTTGCTCTTGCTGCAACATCAGCCACTGCATGCGAACGTAATCTTTGGCGTGCCCCCAATCTCGCAGTGCATCCATGTTCCCAAGGTACACAACAGATTCTAAACCGTGCGCAATATTGGCCACGGCTCGAGTAATCTTTCGGGTTACAAATGTTTCGCCTCGACGTGGCGACTCATGATTAAATAAAATGCCATTACAGGCAAACATGCCGTATGACTCGCGATAATTTACCGTTATCCAATAGGCATATAGTTTAGCAACTGCGTATGGCGAGCGAGGGTAAAACGGCGTAGTTTCTCTTTGCGGTGTCTCTTGCACCAAGCCGTACAATTCAGAGGTCGCAGCTTGGTAAAATTTAGTGGTCTTTTCCAGCCCCAGAAAACGAATCGCTTCAAGCAACCTGAGCGTTCCCAAAGCATCTACATCAGCAGTATATTCCGGCACCTCAAATGACACTGCCACATGACTTTGCGCGGCAAGATTATACACTTCGTCAGGACGAACCTCCTGAATTATCCGAGTTAAGTTAGAGGTGTCGCTTAAGTCACCGTAATGCAAAAACAAGTTTTGCTTACGGACATGAGGGTCTTGGTATAAGTGATCAATTCTTTCTGTATTAAATGACGAAGCTCGTCGTTTAATACCATGAACCTCATAACCCTTTTCTAATAGAAACTCGGCAAGATAAGACCCATCTTGGCCAGTGATACCTGTAATTAAGGCCTTTTTCATTTATTGGTTTATTCCCGAGTTGAAATATCACAAGCAAAGAGCAATGTGTAATAGTTACCCATGTAGTGTATCTAATTGAAGTTTAAAAACATAGAAACAGATGAAATTACAAAAAGTTATTCGATACCCCGCCTGAGGCATGCATTTCACATGAGTGAGGCCAATTCAGATGCGGCGATCGTATTGTCGATGCAAAACCAAGCGGGGCCGCGGCAGAAGCCGTGTTCAAGTTACCCCACGACACCTATCGGCTAAGATAATAATTTTCTCTCAGCAGCATCAACACATTGATAAATAAGGGTATTAATGGTCATCGGCCCTACACCACCAGGAACAGGCGTGATCGCACTGGCTTTTTTCATCAATGGCGCAAGTTCGATATCACCGATACCACCGGGGTGATACCCCGCATCAACCACTACGGCTCCTTCTTTAATCCAATCGGCTTTAATTAGCTCTGGAACACCTACCGCGCCAACGATTATGTCGCCTTGACTAACAAACTCTTTTAGGTCTTTAGTGCGCGAATGACAAATAGTTACCGTTGCATTAGCATTTAATAACATTAATGCCATTGGCTTACCTAATATCGGACTACGGCCAACAACCACCGCATGCTTACCCTGAAGCTCAATATCATAAGCTTCGAGTAAACGCATAATTCCTTGTGGTGTAGCGCTGCCATAGGCTGATTCTTGCATCGCCATTCGACCGAAGCCTAGGCAAGTGACGCCATCGACGTCTTTGCTCAAGTCAATCGCATCAAAGCAGGCGCGCTCATCAACTTGGATTGGCACCGGATGCTGTAACAAAATCCCGTGTACATCGGGGTTAGCATTTAATTCACTAATTTTGGCCAGCAACTCTTCTGTGGTGGTTTGGTCGCTCATCTCTACCCGAACAGACTCCATGCCGATACGAGCACAGGCGTTGCCTTTCATCTTCACGTAGGTCGCCGATGCGGGGTCTGCGCCAACTAAGATAGTTGCCAGAATTGGCGTCGCGCCGTTGGCTGCTTGCTTTAGCTTGGCGACTCGCACAGAGAGTTCTTGCTCAGTTGTCTTAGCGACGGCTTTGCCGTCCAATATAATTGCGGTCATAGTTCTTCTGTCGTCAGTAGCAAAAAGGTTAATAGTGCCCGAAAATTTAAGTGCATCCAATATGGAGTTTAGCTATTTTACTACGCTACGCTCGTTGATCGCCATGATACAAGCGCACAACATGCCGCGCTTCAGCAAAGAACAACCATCGCTCTGCGAATAAACCAAGATACAACGAAACCATGGCGAAGTAGACTGCAGGAGCGACATCAAACGTATACGTCGCGACAACTAATACCAATGGCACAACGAAGAGAAGGATAATCATCAACCAACGTAAGCGCAACAACTTCATTGCGCCAGCGTCAAAAACAAACTCTTTGGTGAGAAAAGTATCGGCATTATGGCCAGCATCAAGCAGTCGAACCTGAGCTTGGGTGAATCCGGTAGCACTGCCGATGGTTGACCCTTCGGGTTTGCCAATAGATTTGAAATAAATAACTTTCATCAGCAAAGAGGTAAGCAATAGAATTACAAACGCGTTGCTTGCCAAGTGAGACAAACTGCCTTCTAAGGCAAGACCCAACATGCTATAGGCCAAAGCGCCACTAGTAACACTGAACAATAAATATAAAGGCGTAACCAATGGGTTATGCCATTGGCGAATTGGTTTAAGACTGGCGTATATCATACCGGTGCAAATCACCGTTGCTAGGGCAATCAATAAAGATACTACCCCTATCACTTTGATAGCGGTGGTTAGCTCCCCGCCGTTGGTGTAAAGAACATAGGCATAAATCAATATAACCGGGTAATACAGCAGTGAAAATACACCCTCACGAGACAGCCAGGAGGTACCAAAGCGACTAAACGCGCGCCAAGCATTTTTAGGGTTAGCTAAGTGCAAAGTTGACGATAACAAGCCTAAGGTCGCTAGCGTTAATCCAATAAAACCGACTATAAGAAAGTTCTGCAACTCGCCAACTTGGCCGCGCAATAATTGCATTGCTACCAACCACATTAGTAGCCCATAGCCGATGCCCGATGTGACAGTAAAAAATAGTACTGAAAAAGCTGGTTTCATTGTTTGGTCTTTTTAATTATGTATAAGGTATGTCGGCTCAACGAGCGATGACTCGATTAGCCCACTTCTTTAGTTTTGACAGCGCTGGTTGATTAGTCTTTACCATCGCAGGCACTTCAGCCTTCTCTCTTGGCGGTAGGTAGCGATTTGTCGGTTTATAACCAAGCTCTGGCATTAAACCTTTGCCACCTCGTTCAATGGTTAAACGGCTAACATCTGATGTTGGATCATCAAAGTCGCCAAACACGCGTGAACTGGTGGGGCAACTTAATACACATGCGGGCTGTCGTTCAGATTCGGGTAGCTTTTCATCATAGATACGATCTACACACAAGGTACATTTTTTCATTACGCCCTGCGTTTCATCAAGCTCACGCGCTCCGTAAGGGCAAGCCCAAGAACACAAGTTACAGCCCATACATTTATCTTGATCAATAAGCACAATACCATCTTCCGCACGCTTGTAAGACGCGCCGGTTGGGCAGACGGTGACGCAATCAGCGTCTTCGCATTGCATGCACGACATTGGCATATGAACGGTTTTACTTGCTGGTGCACCAGTGGCGGAATTTACGCCAACAAAGCTAAGCGCAGACTCACCTTTAGTCGCGAGTGCGTATAAATCAAATTTGTCTGAGCCACAAGATGATTGTTGATTGGCCGAAGGCGGTTTCTGGTCAGCCAGTGACTCTTTGACTTCATAGGTCCGAATACGATTTAACCATGAGCCGTTAGGGTTTTTACCATACGGGTTTTGATCAGATAGCGGCCCGATGGTGCCCGAAGTGTTCCATTGTTTACACGCAGTTGCGCAAGCATGGCAGCCAACACAGGTATCGAGGTCAATTACTAAACCGAGTTTCATTATGATATACCTCGTGTCAAAATATCTTTCAGAGAGCGCCTTATATTCACGTTCTGATGCGTGGTATAGCTAATCTCTCTTGCTGACAGGGGCTGATTAGGCAACGGTTTTACCGGCTCAAACTGCGGCAATGCTCCACTTTCACCCTCTAACGCTGGGGTAATTTTGACGCAGAGATCATACCAAGCAGCCTGCCCTGTCACTGGGTCAGAATTAGTTATGTCGGTAAAGCTTTGTTTCGGCGGTAGTAATTCAGAAATCAAGTGGTTTAATAAAAACGCATCTTTGCCCTCATTGGCGTCTTTATCTAAGCCCCAAGCACCAGGTGCTTTAGCGATTGCGTTCCAGGTCCATACCGTATTGGCCTCAACACCATCCATATGCTTTACCTGTGCGCGAATTTTACCGTTATGCGATTCAAGCCAAACCCAACTTTCGTCGTCTATGCCCATGCGACCGCATTCCTCGCGGTTCATATATAAATAGTTTTGTGAAGCGATTTGACGCAGCCAAGCGTTTTGCGAATCCCAAGAGTGATACATAAACATTGGCCGCTGAGTTATCGCGTGAAAGCGGTATTCACCTGTGTCTATACGCTGCTGCTCTAATGGCATGTAAAAGTACGGTAGCGGATCAAAGTGTTCTCTCAATCGTTGCTTATGCTGCTCATCAGTCGGCATAGGACCATCATACAAACCTTGTCCAGCCAAGCGGAACTTCTGCAGCGGCTCAGAATAAACTTCGATTAATATCTGATCTGTTGAGGCGACCCAACCAGCCGCCTTTGCGAGCTCTAAATAGTCCTTGTTGGCATGCCTGTAATATCGTTGGCATGGCTCAAGTGGGTATTTAAAGAAGCATTCGTTTTCTATATAAGCTTCCCATTGCTTAGGATTTGGTTCACCACATAAGTGTTGATCACCGTTTTTGCCGCGCCAGCCCGCTAGAAAGCCGATTCCGGGAGCACGTTCATAGTTGATTATGAAGTCTTTATAGTTTTGATACCTATTGCCACCTTGCTCATTTTTAAACGCCGGAAAGTCCAATCGGCCAGCTAGGTCGACCAACACTTCTTGCCATGCGCGCACATCCCTATCAGCTTTTAAAATTGGTTGCCGAATTGAGTCGCAAGCGGCGTCGGTTTCAGATATAGGTCGATCTAGCATTGAGATAGTGTCGTAGCGCTCTAAAAACGTAGTGTCAGGCAAGACTAAATCGGAATAGTTAACCATCTCGGAATGAAAAGCGTCAGAATTGACTATAAACGGAATCTTATACTCGCCATTGTCTTTTTTCTCACGCAACATAGCCATGGTATTGGCGGTGTTCATGCTCGAATTCCAAGCCATGTTGGTCATAAATAACATCAAGGTATCAATCTCGTATGGGTCGCCTTTAACCGCATTACTGATGACCATGTGCATCAAACCGTGGGCCGCGATCGGTGCATCCCATGAATAGGCCTTATCGATTCTTAGTGGTGTTCCATCGCCATCGATGCAGAGATCTTCTGGTGAGGTTGGAAAGCCCAAGGGCGCTGAGGTCAACGGCGTATTCGGCGCCATATCCCGTGCCGGTTTTAAGTTCGGCGGAATGTGTTTGGGAAACGGTGGCTTAGCTAAATGTCCGCCGGGGCAATCAATAGTGCCTAACATCACTTGAAGCAAGTGAATTGCTCGACAGGTTTGAAAGCCATTAGAATGAGCCGAGATGCCGCGCATCGCATGCATAGAAACCGGTCGACCAACAAACTGCGTTTGCTTGCGACCGGCCCAATCGGTCCATTCGCAATCAATCGTGATACTTTCTTGAAACGCCACATGGGCGACTTCCAAGGCCAAACGCTCAATTGTATCGGCTGGAACACCACACACCTTAGCGGCAGCCGTAGGAGAGTATTCATCAACTAAATACTTGTCGGCCAACATACTCATAACCGTGCGAACCGCTCGACCATCGTCTGCGGTAAAGTCGCCAAACAGAGCTGGGCTTATGTCAACTCGATTACCGTCAACTAGGACTCCCCGTTGTTGGTCGTACACTAATGCCTCACCATTAGCATTGCGTAAAAATAAGCCATCACCAACTTGCCCGGGTGTATTTACCACTAAGCGAGGTGAATTGGTATAGCGCACCAAGAACTCGTCATCGAACATATCGTGTTGCAACAACACATGAACCATTGCCAGCGCCAGCATTCCATCAGTCCCCGGTCGAACCGCGATCCACTCGTCGGCAATCGCCTGATAACCGGTGCGAACAGGATTAATAGCGACGAACTTAGCACCGCGTTCTTTAAGCTTTTTAAGTCCGATCTTAATCGGGTTTGAGGCGTGGTCTTCGGCAACCCCCCACATCATGAAATACTTGGTAAGATCCCAATCTGGGTCGCCAAATTCCCAAAATGAATAGCCGGTTGTATAGAGTCCAGCGGCGGCCATATTGACCGAGCAAAAACCGCCATGAGCGGCCCAATTTATGGTGCCGAACTGACTTGCCCAAAAACCAGTTAACGCCTGCATTTGGTCTCGACCAGTAAAAAAAGCTAATTTTTTGGGATCAGTCTGGCGAATTTTTTTCAATCGCGCGGTAAGTATCTCGAGGGCTTGGTCCCAACTAATTTCTTCAAACTCTCCGGCTCCACGCTCAGAACCAGGTTTTCTCAATAATGGCGAGCGAAGCTTAGCTGGAGAGCTCTGCTTCATGATTCCAGAGTTGCCCTTGGCGCATAAAACGCCTTTGTTTATTGGGTGGTTTGGGTTGCCTTGAATAAAGCGGACTTCATTACCTTCGGTAGTCACCTTGATTCCACAGCGACAAGCACACATATAGCAGGTAGTAAATTTAGTCTCTTGCTCCTCATGATTTTCGAACTCTGGAAGCAAATTTACTGGCTGGTTCATACAGGTAGATCCGGATCAGATTTTAGTCGATTTAACTCCCTCAGCAGCGGCGTAGTAAAAAAACCAAAACGCCATAGCTTTGAGATGTTAGTTATCATACATAAAACTAATTAGTTTATAACAATTAATTATAAGCAGTTGCTGACAGCATTCAGTTAGCCGCATTGAACTCTACCCAAAACTAAAAAAAGCCCACTATTTAACTAGTGGGCTTTCTGAATACTTATTTACTGCAGGGAGACTTCTACGCTAGCGGCGCTCAGCTATAGTGATGCGAGCAGACCACGCTACCGAGCCTGTCATCATTAATTAACCAGCTAGGCCGGCAAAATCAAAGGAACCATCGGCAACGATGCTAACGCAAGACGGAACTCGGTCTGAAGTTGTTGGTTCAACCAAAGGCGACGGTTGTGTTTGCTTGCCTTCGGCAATTTCTACTCTCGATTGTGTAGCAACTACCTGTGTGTTGTATGAACTATTGTAAGTGTTATGTTTGTTCGCTTGCATGACTACCACCTCATTGTGTCGCTTAAGTATAGGCTGGCGCCAAAGTAGATGGGAAAGAACACTTTTCACTATCATTAGTCGAACAAGTTATATGAACCAAGATTAAAATAAATTAGACTTAACACGATCTGTTAAAAAATGAGATTCAATACGCGATATGGCAACCGATTCTGAAAAGTCTTCCGCCGCATTACGCGTGCTCAGTATTTTAGAAGTAGTAGCGAAGTCATCTACTCCGATGACTGCTACCGAAATAAACACCAAACTAAAGCTACCTAAGCCAACAATACATCGTCTTTGCACCATGTTAGAAAGTGAAGGCTACCTACAACCTCGCCTAGACGGACGAGGCTTTCTGCCGGGTCGGAGGTTATCGACCATGGCAATGGGTATTTTCAGCAACAATGATCATTGGCGTACTGAGCGACACGGAATTCTAAAAAGATTATCTAAAGAAGTTGGCGAGACATGCAACATATCGATACCTGATGGTTCACAAATGATGTACTTCGATCGAGTCGAAACACATTGGCCATTACGAATTCAGTTAAAGGAAAATGATCGAGTGCCAATTCACTGTACTGCGAGTGGTAAGTTGTTCTTAAATAACTTACCGAGCGTTAAACGTTCAAGGCTACTAGCAAAAATTCATCTTGAGCAATTTACAAAAAACACCTTAACCGATATAGATAAACTCAAAGGTGAGCTGAAACGTTTAGCACCTCAAGACATTGGCATTGATAATGAAGAGTTTATGCAAGGGATGGTCGCTGTAGCCGTTCCACTTCGTAGTGACGAAGGCGTGTTTTATGGAGCCTTGGCTATGCATGCACCGAGCGCACGCATGAGCTTGAGTGACGCGATTAGCCAAATACCAAAATTAAAGGTCGCGGCAGTTGATCTGGTTGAACTTATCCACGAATAAAAAGCCTAATTGAGAATCATCAACAAACGACGCCTGTCTAAAAATGTAATTACCTCGCTCGACGAATTTGAATCCTCCATGTTTTGGAGCTTGCTGCATTGACATTCGATTGTCTCAAGATTTTAACCGGCTTGATTTTAAACTCGAGCTTTGAGATCCAGGACAATACTCTGCTTAGCTCCTCAAGCCGCCGCTGCATGAGCCGTTTGTTTGCTTGATTAGAGGCTTCTAAGGTCGGCGTTACTTCTAAAATATCGCCCTCATTTAAATATTTAAGTGATTCTAAAAGTTTTGTTACGGTTCGGGTTCCGTCGGCCGTCATTGATGCCGATCCAGCGGCGTAGCCTAAATCGATATTAATTTTTGGCCCACCAAGCGACAGCAACAACATGTTCAGGCTGTACGAATTAGTCGCTGAACTAGGGCTATAACTGCCATCTTTCTGGGCGATAATTGTTGGGTCATTGGCATCGACCCAGGCGATCTCGCTTATCTGGGTGTAGGTATCATCGGAGTTTTTACTAGCATATACCGTCATCGATGGTAGCTCTATGCTGCCATTTTGATCCGCATTAGATTTAGCAATAGACATTGTCATTACTAGACAACAAAGCACTGAGCAGCAAAATACTCTTGGCAAAGGGGTACTGATAGATTTATTAAACGTGTGTAGGGGCACGAGAATTCTCAAAGGCTAACAAAAAGCAAATTACGGTTCAACCAACCTAATCTGCTTAAAAATAAAGGTCAGAGACACTATCACATACTAATGTGATCTTTTTGTTTACAACTGTAACAAAAGTGACTTTTTACCGTTAATCGTTAAGCACAATTATATAGCCGCTAAACACGGTCAGAGCTATGGACTACCTTGCTTGGGCTGTATCGTTGTAGAGATATGCACGATCCAAACGCGCCTACATTTTTAGCCTAACCTTTGTTCAACTCATTTTCGGTTCCGCTTATTCTGGGTTCCCCATTAGCGCTTGATGTACGACATTTAGCATCGCCTGATTCTCTTTGACCATTTGAAGGACTTGCCAATATGACAATAAGGCCATCGGCTGACGTCGCTGTTCAGCGGCAATATTGGCTAAATACTTGGCATGTTGAAAAAAGATTTCATAGGCCTGCCAGACTGAGTATTTAGGGTCGAACATATGAGTCGGCAACGATGCCACACCATTGACTTCGATCACCACGAACTCGCCTCGCTTGAATGCCTCTTCGTCGGCCGCCTTAACGTCAACCCGACCAAAGTTAAAACCAGGTTGCGTTTCAAATACTGCGAAAATTGCCCTTTCCAATTCATCCGTGTGAAGATCGGCATCATCGGTGAATTTACAGCCAAGTGTGTGAGAACCAATGAAAGACAGCCGTTTTTCTACACCAAGTTCAAGCACCTCAGCAGTATCAATATCTTGCAAAAACGAGCGCCAATGTTTGCTGTAACGCGGGTGCCTCTTGGCCAGCGCTAACACATCTTCACGGCCGTTGCCGACGACAGTCGGAAAGTGTTTTTTGTTGATGCCGGTGATTTTCGGCTTACCATTTTGGCGGATATAGAATACCCCACACTCAAATGGATTAGAGGTGAATTTTTGCAGAATGTAGCCGCCTAATAAGCGAGGAGCATGTCTATCAACATCGTTTTTGGTAGATATTTTAGCAATGCCTTTACCAACGCTGCCAACGTTTGATTTCAATATAACTGGATAGCCGTGTTGATTAACAAACTGGTGAATTTGATCTTTCTTTTGATCCGCACTTAAAGAGTCTCCGATCAGAACACTTGGTAGAAAAAAACGTTGATCAAACGCCAACTGGCTATCAAACTTAGAGCCAAGTCCGATTTCACCGTGATCTAAGGCATAATTTGCCTTGGCTAGACCTTTAATGCCGACGCGGTTAATTAGACACTGTACGCCAAGGTAAATATAAAATGGAATTTCGAACAATCGCGGGTTCCAGAATTCGTATTTTTTAATCAAAATGGATATTCTATGATGAGAGTTATTGAGGCCACCTGTTACGCTAACAGATTAACCCTGACAAACCGATTGTAAGTCGCACATGGGCAATAATCTAGCCCATTTCAAGTAGCACGCTAACGCTATTGCGTTAATCTGTTCGCCCCTCGCTCGAGTTACCACAAATTATTAGCCTAGCAACGGGACAGAGAATTAAAGAAAAATCGCCACTAGTCAGTGATAACAAAAAGCGACGCCAGTTACGAAGGAATAATTCTGGCAAATTTACGCTTACCGACTTGCAACACGAACGGTTCAGATTCTACGATCAACATTCTTGGGTCCTCAAGCTTTTCACCGTTTATTTTAACCGCCCCCTGTTTGACCATACGCCCACCTTCTGATGAACTTGAGCATAATTGAGCTTCCTTGGTCAGATTGCCAATCAACATACCCTCGCCAAGCGCTATGGCAATTTCTGGCATGTCGTCGGGAATAGCATTTTTTTGAAAACGCTGAATAAAATCCTGCTTGGCACTGCCAGCCGCCGCCGCGTTATGAAAGCGGGTAATAATTTCTTCACACAATAAAAACTTAATATCTCGCGGGTTGGCGCCTTCTGTGATTTGCTGCTGAAAACCCGTAATCTCCGACAACGGACGAAAGCTGAGCAGCTCAAAATAACGCCACATGAGATCGTCTGACACTGACATCAGCTTACCAAACATGTCGTTAGGTGCATCCGTTATGCCGATGTAATTTCCTAGCGACTTGGACATTTTCTGCACGCCATCAAGGCCCTCTAATATAGGCACGGTAAGAATTGCTTGCTGAGGCTTACCGTAAGCTTTTTGCATTTCACGACCAACCAACAAATTAAACTTCTGGTCAGTGCCACCTAGCTCAATGTCTGTACCCATCGCCACAGAGTCATAGCCCTGCACTAAAGGGTACAAAAACTCATGAATCGCAATAGGCTGTTGAGAGGTATAACGCTTATGGAAATCATCACGCTCAAGCATCCGCGCAACCGTGTGTTGTGCCGCTAAGCGAATCATGTCGGTCGACGTCATTTTGCTCATCCACTCTGAGTTAAAGCGAACTCGAGTCAAATCGGGGTCAAGAATTTTAAACACCTGATCTTGATAGCTAATGGCGTTTTGCTGAATTTCAGCTTCAGTCAACGCGGGGCGCGTGACGCTTTTACCCGTTGGATCACCAATTAAACCGGTGAAGTCACCGATTAAGAAACTTACCTTGTGGCCCAGTTGCTGGAACTGACGTAGCTTATTAATCAGCACCGTATGACCTAAATGTAGATCTGGAGCGGTTGGATCAAATCCAGCCTTCACCTCAAGCGGTTTGCCAGTAAGTAGTTTGGCTTCAAGCTCAGCTTGAGGAATAATTTCTTCAGCACCGCGAAGCAATTGTTGCATCACTTCTGATGGCTCTTTATTGGCTGCGGCTGATGGCTTTTTTTGCATTACCGCTGATGGCTTTTTTTGCATTACCGCTGATGGCTCTTTTGATGATTGTTGTGGCAAGATAATCTCTTTAACACTTACAGTTTGTTCACGCTGAAACGCTACTAACGTTTCAGCCCTAAAGCCGCAAGACTAAACGCTCGGAGGCCACATGACAAGCCTTTCGCTAGGTGTCAGAGATATCCAATCAGCCTATTTTTTACTCGACAATATTACCAATGGGCATTTTGATTCTGTTTTTTGCTGATAATTATTTGCTTAACTACGACCAAACTAGCAGAATGTTTGGCCTAATTAGGCTCATACACTTAGTAAGTATGGGAACGAGGCTGCGAAGACAGCCGCTAACAACCAAAGGCCCCCAAAACCATATGTCCTCAAAAATAGAGATATCTATATTCGGAAAAATTTCCGACATATCCAGCACCCGAAAACCAAAGACTCAGAACTCAAGACAACCTTATATGCGCAAACGCCATTGGCTACTAGGCACCGCAGTCATTTTGGGTGGCAGTTGGATTACTCACACCACCACCGCGACCATCGCCACACCCGAGCAGATTGCGACGACCAACACCGCCACCCCACAGAATATACTAAGCTATAATATTGACCCCAAAAATAAGCTAGTCGCATTTGTTGGTATTTCACCATCATATGCGATGTCATCACTACCTACTAATACACCACCAACGGCTCTAATGCCGATACCCGTTGCAATACCTGACGAGGTGCTCGCGTCAGTTAAACACAAAGTAAAAAAAGGTGAGTCGCTCGGCACCATCTTTAGAAAGATGTCGTTCGACATGTCGTTGCCGCATAAAATTTCTCAGCACGAGGTCGCTAAACAACTGGTATCACTCTCTATAGGAAAGGAGCTTGTATTCAAGCTCGATGGTGCGCAGAAATTACGCCAAATCAACTATCCTATCGGCGCATTAGAGCGTTTAGAGGTGCAGCTTGAAGATAACGACATTGTTATGGCAAACATTGAAACATTGCCATTCATAACCATCCAAAAAACAGTCTCAGCCGAAATTGATTCATCCCTATATCTTTCAGCATTGCGCTCTGGCTTGAGCAACAATCTAATCATGGAGATGATTAGAATTTTTGGCTGGGACGTAGACTTTGTTTTAGACATACGTAAAGGTGACTCCTTTCACGTCATATACACCGAACATAGTATGGATGGCCAAAAGCTTGCTGATGGGGATATCCTGGCGGCCGAGTTCACTACTCAAGGGCAAACTTATCGAGCAATTCGTTTTGAAGATGACGAGGGCAACGCCAGCTTCTATACCCCGGAAGGTAAGAGCATGCTTGGCACATTTTTACGTTCGCCAGTTGAGTTCAGCCGTATATCCTCTCGCTTCGGCAAACGCAAACATCCGATCTCTAAAAAATGGAAGGCTCATAATGGCGTAGATTACGCTGCATCTCGAGGCACCCCAGTTAGAGCTACCGCGGACGGGAAAGTGGTATTAGCTGGTCGCAAGGGTGGTTATGGCAATACGGTTGTTATCAACCATGCCGGTAGATTCAGTACTCTTTACGCGCATATGAAAGGCTTCGCCAAAAAGATTCGATCAGGTTCGCGAGTGAAACAGGGTCAAATTATTGGCTACGTAGGTTCAACTGGCTACTCAACCGGACCACACTTGCACTACGAGTTCAGAGTCGATGGGGTTCACCGCAATTCGTTAACCTACAAGACGCCGAAAGCGTCGTCAATTAAGGTCGAATTAGAAGCGGAATTTGTTTTGCTTGCATCAAGAATGTCTGAACAGTTGAACAAAGTTGAAATCGATTATCAACTTGCAAAATACTCTGGCAGCAGCGAAAGTCAAAATAGATCTCTGTCAAAAGCAGCGCTATAATTGTAAGCACTATTACCGCAAGCACTATGCCCGAGGAATTATTTATTGGCTTGATGTCGGGCACTAGCGTTGATGGAATTGACGCTGTGCTAGTTTCCTTCGATTCGGCCAATCGACTGCGCGTGATAGAAACGTTGTTCACCGAATTCGATACCGAGATTCGAGAGAAAATTAATCAGGCTGCGCAGAATAATGAGCATTTACGTACTAATCAAGATTCGCCACTGCACCAACTATTAGCGCCAATTTATGCCTCAGCTTGCAACAGCCTATTAGCCAAGGCTGGCATCCCAAATTCTAGCATCAGCGGCATCGCAAATCACGGCCAGACAGTAAAACATGAGCCTCAAGCCAAACCGCCTTACAGTCTCCAGCTCGGAGATGGGCAGGTCATCGCCGATTTAACTGGCATAAAAACGTATACCCAATTTAGACAAGCAGACATAATCGCTGGCGGCCAGGGTGCGCCCTTGATGCCAGCGTTTCACAAGTCAATATTTATGGATAACGCGTCTGAGAACCTAGAAGGCAAGACTCCTACAAGCAGCGATAACGTCTTTATCTTAAACATTGGCGGCATCGCTAACGTCACTCATCTTAAAGAGCCTTTAGTTGGCTTCGATACGGGGCCCGGCAACGTGCTGCTCGACCAATGGATCGATCAAAAGTTTGGCGTGAGTTACGACAAAAACGGAGAGTGGGCCAATCAAGGTCAAGTTGATAGCCAATTGCTCGATAACTTGCTCTCCGACCACTACTTTGCCGAGTCACACCCCAAAAGTACCGGCACTGACTACTTTAATTTGGCTTGGTTATATACAAGGCACCCTGCTCTCAACAGCCTAGCCGCACAAGACGTTCAGGCAACACTGGTTCAGCTAACAGTACACAGTATCAGCGATTCGATTTTAGCGCTTGGTGACTCTAATGGTGAGGTCTACATCTGTGGCGGTGGTGCTAACAACCCGTTGATTATGCAGGGCTTACGCTCTAGTCTAAGCAAATTTCAGATTGAAAAAACAGATGCCTTAGGCGTGCCGAGCGATTGGCTTGAAGCAATCGGCTTTGCATGGCTGGGGTATTGTTGTGCGCATGACATAGTGAGTAACATACCAAGTGTTACTGGAGCCAAATCAAAGGTAGTGTTAGGGGAAATTTTCCTTCCCCGATAATTCTTGAACGCGCCTATTGCGAGCCACCCGCGAACGCAACTCTTAATCGCAACTATAAACTCAATAGCTTAGCCTATTCGACGCTAAACAACTGTGTTAAGCAACTAAGCAGAAAACGATGACCCACAACCGCAGGTAGTACTGGCGTTGGGGTTATTAATAATAAAACGCGCACCGTCTAAATCATCTTTATAGTCAATCTTAGCGCCTATCAGGTACTGAAAACTCATCGGGTCGACTAGTAGGCGAACACCGTCGCGATCGACAGCAGTGTCATCTTCTTGCTGTTCCTCATCAAAGGTAAAGCCATACTGAAACCCTGAACACCCACCACCTTGTACATAGACGCGAAGTTTCAGCTCAGCGTTATCCTCTTCTTCAATCAGCTCGCTCACTTTTCCAGCTGCGGCTATTGTAAAGTCCAAAGGAGTCGCGGCAGATGTTACTTGTTCAATTTCAATCATGGTGTCACCATTCACTTATAAATTTAGCGGTAAAAAGTATTTTACGCCTATATTCCTATTATGCGGTTAACTGAGACAATCTCAAGGGTAGTCGGCCGAACAAAACCTCAAAAGAGCCTATTTCGAAGACTCTTTTTTATCCGCAACTCCGGCACTTACATCATAAACGGGAGTACTGACGTCTGAGACTAGGCTCCCGTTGAGAACCGCTCCCAACTCCATCTCCACCGCTTTGTAGTGAATATCACCACTAATATTAGCATTTGCCTGCAACTCAACATGTCCAGTTGAGGCAATATTGCCTTTCACCGTTCCGTTGATCACTACATGGGGCACATTTATATCACCCTCAATTAAACCAGATTCGCTGAGCACCAAAGTGCCATTACTGCTATCTTGCGCCGAAACATGGCCCTTGATATGCCCATCAACTCGGAGACCGCCAGTGAACTCTAGGTCACCTTGAAAAACCGAGCCTGCCCCGACTAAAGTATCGATAGTCTCTACAGGCTTGCCTACTTTCTCTTTATTGCGCTTCATCATTCTTTAACCTTCTATTTTTTAGTATTCGGACTCGGGTAACTCGTATTGACGAGCACCTCCTAGCCAGAGGTTGTTTTATCATTACTATTGTTACTGGCCGCGATGCTTGGCACGTTAAACCAACGTTCTAACATCGACCCATCTTGTAAGTGCAGCTCAACTTTAACCTTGGCCTTCTCAGTGATGACAGCCTTATCGATTGAACCAGACACTTGTGAAAAATATTGGTAATTGACGCTTCTATCACTTGATCGCGGCCATTCTGCCGTAGCGACATCATTTTCAAACAAGGTGACCTTAAGACTGCCGCGAACTTGATGTTTATGCTTAATGGCTTGCACTAAGGTGATGTCAAAACTTAGCTTGCCATCATCATAGGAGTAATTTAGCTGCTGAATAGCTGGCCCCGACTGACCATCTTCCGGAGATATAATACTTCGATAGAAATCTAAACGTGAGCCTAAGACGCTGTTCTTTTGTTCTGAATTAGCGTAAGCCTTGTTCATCTGCTTATACGCTTCTGCTTGAATCTGCTGCTGCCGTTTTGAAAAGACCAAGCCCTCCTGCGAAACCGACAGCTGTTCACGTAAGCTGGTCATGTTTTCCTTTAGTTGGGTGATCATCGCTTGGTCTTGCTCGTATCGATCATGGCCCGAGCGCAAGCCTTGGCCATAGACGAAATACACTAAAGCCAATACCGATAATACGCCGATGACCAACGATAGCATGAGCGTATTGCGAGACATCTTCGGCTTAATTGTTAAGTCATTTGTGGATTTTCTAATCATCTAATTATTACAGTTTAACGAAACTCGAATTCGAGCATAACCCTAAGGCTGCACCGCGGGGTTACTTATACCAACGGTTTGATCCAGCCCAAACATGATGTTCATATTTTGAATTGCCTGGCCAGCCGCTCCTTTAGTGAGATTATCGATCACCGATAACACCACTAATTTGCCAGAGCCTCCAGCCTTATGCAATCCGATTCGGCACATGTTTGATGTCTTAACTGATCGCGTGTCTGGATGAGAACCCAGTGGCAGCACATCGACAAATGGCTCATTGTGATAACGAGCTTCATAAATCGCGTGAATTTCTTCAATAGGCTGATCAAGATTTAATAAGTTGGCATACAGTGTCGCATGAATGCCTCGCAACATGGGCGTTAAATGGGGCACAAAAGTCAGACCAACCGCCCCCCCTGCCGCCTCTGCCAAGTTCTGGCTAATCTCAGGGTGATGTCGATGACCGGCAACAGCATAGGCTTTAAAGTTGTCATTGACCTCGCTATAAAGGTTAGCAACGCTGGCACCGCGGCCAGCACCGGTAACGCCAGACTTGGCGTCGGCCACTAGGTCTGACACATCAACTAATCCGCTCTCAATTAACGGCAAAAAGCCAAGCGTAGTCGCGGTCGGGTAACAGCCTGGATTCGCCACCAGCTGAGCGTTCTTCAATGACGCCATGTTAACCTCAGGTAGGCCATACACCGCTTGCTCAACAAGTTCCGGACAAGCATGCACCATGCCATACCATTCGCTCCATACAGACACATCTTTAATTCGAAAGTCAGCGGCCAAGTCAATTAGCTTAACGCCCTTATCGAGCAATTCACGGGCGTGCGTCATGGCAATGCCATTGGGGGTAGCACTAAATACCACGTCACAATGATTAAACGACGAAGGCTCAGGCTTAGTAAAAGCCAGATCGGTAAAGCCACGTAAGCTCGGGAATAAATCAGACACGGCGCGCCCAGACTCAGATCGCGAGGTGATTAAAATCACCTCAGCGTTGGGATGCACCAACAACAATCTAAGAAGCTCAACACCGGTATAACCAGTGCCTCCGATAATACCTATTTTTATCTTACTCACGCGCCAACGAACTAAAGGTTTTTTTTGAGGGAAGCTAAGTTTAGTTTGATTTACGTCGCAGTCAATAAAAAAATTAAAAAAGGAAGATAATCGTCACCTCCACCGGCGGCGTTTGACAAGCCCAAACGCAAGAAAGCCGGCACAAGGCCGACTTTCTAAACACTGCATAGCAGAGCGTAAAACGCTTAACGTTTTGAGAATTGTGGGCGCTTACGTGCGCCTTTAAGACCAACTTTCTTACGCTCAACTTCACGTGCATCACGAGTAACGAAGCCCGCAGCCCTTAGTTGCGGACGAAGCTCTTCGTCATACGCTAACAATGAACGGGTAATACCGTGACGAATCGCACCGGCTTGACCACTACCGCCGCCGCCTTGTACGTTTACGTTGATGTCGAATTTGCCTTCCATATCAAGTAAAACTAATGGTTGACGAACAATCATACGAGCTGTCTCACGACCAAAGTACTCATCAAGAGGACGTTGATTTACAGTGATAGAACCTTTGCCAGATTGCATGCGAACACGCGCGGTCGATGATTTACGACGGCCAGTGCCTAGATAAACTTCTGAAGTTGCCATTGGTTTCTCTCCTTAAACTTCAAGTACTTTAGGTTCTTGAGCTTGGTGCTTATGCTCAGGACCTGCGTAAATATGTAATTTTTTGAACATAGCGCGACCCAATGGGTTCTTTGGCAACATGCCACGCACTGCATTTTCGATAAGTCGCTCAGGCGCTTTTTCACGCAATTTACGAACGTTGGTTTCTTTAAGACCACCTGGGAAACCAGAGTGACTATAATAAATTTTGCCTTCTTCCTTGTTACCGGTTACGGCAACTTTATCAGCATTGATTACAACGATATGATCGCCAGTGTCAACGTGCGGAGTGTATACAGGCTTGTGTTTGCCGCGCAAACGAAGTGCGATTTCAGTCGCAATACGACCAAGCACTTTGTTATCAGCGTCGATAACGAACCACTCGCGCGTCACGTCTGCTGGCTTTGCAGAAAATGTTTTCATAATTGATTTCTCTTAATTCACTAAATTTGTTCGCCTAAGCTCAATAACCAAAGGCCGGAACGCTAAACCTAAGGGGTTAATCAGCACATATG
>JAESTB010000632.1 GCA_016763815.1 Arenicella sp. | reverse complement strand
GCGATCATTAAATCGATTGATGATGCTGAGCCAACCCTTGCTGAGCGAGCATTTAAAACAGCTCTTGGGACATGGGCTTCATCACCGAACAGCCTTGGCTGGCTTTTGTTTGCCTGAAGAAAGAACTGTATTGGATATTGCTGAAGAGACTTTAGATTAGGTGAAAGGCTCAGAGCAAAATTCAGTCCAGCTAGCAAGCAACGTTTATAGTTCTTTAAAGGCAGACTATCCTTGTCAGTAGGTTTGCTAATATTTCCATAATACAAGGGGTTTAATTGTCTATTTGGATGTTGATATATAGGTGATTGAACTTTTATTTTGGCAAATAAAAAGATTATCCCCTGAATAAGTGAAAATACAAGGAAAAATGATAGGCGTTGTTGAGCTAGACTTTTAGCAGACGATTATAACCTCCTATTCTGCCATGACAAATTTAGAGCAATTGCGTGCCGCGATTCGAAAGCTACATATAGCCAATGAAGAGACGGTACTGAGCAACTTATTAGAACACGCGCAATTATCCGCAAGCTTATTGACGGATGCATCAAGCGTCGGCGCTGATTTGGTTAGAGCAATACGGGGCGACGACAAGCCTGGTTTAATGGAGGTGTTTTTAGCCGAGTACGGTTTATCAACTGATGAAGGCGTGGCGTTAATGTGTTTAGCCGAAGCCCTATTGAGGGTGCCAGATAGCGAAACGATTGATGATTTGATTGAAGACAAAATTGCGCCTTCAAGTTGGGGCGAGCATTTAGGTAAGTCTTCATCGTCATTGGTAAACGCCGCTACTTGGGGTCTGATGCTTACTGGCAAAGTGTTGGATGAGACTTCAAGTAATGCTATTTCATCGACTTTGCGAGGCGCTGTTAAACGCGTTGGCGAGCCGGTGATTCGGGTTGCGGTTAAACGTGCGATGAAAGAAATGGGTAACCAATTTGTATTAGGCGAGACGATTCAATCGGCGGTTAAGCGTGGCGCTAAACGTGTTGCTCAAGGTTACACCTATTCATACGATATGCTGGGAGAGGCCGCGTTGACAGCCGATGATGCTTTGAGTTTTTTTAAAAGTTATCAAGCGGCCGTTGAAGCGTTATCAAAAGGTGCAACTAACGACGATATTCGAGATAATCCCGGCATCTCAATTAAGTTGTCGGCATTACATCCGCGTTATGAAGCATCGCAACGAGAGCGTGTGTTGAGTGAGCTTGTGCCGCGAATATTAGAGTTGGCGTTGCAGGCTAAGAGCGCCAATATGGGCTTGAACATCGATGCCGAAGAAGCCGATAGGCTGGACTTATCACTCGACGTTATTGACGCGGTTTTACAAGATCCTAGACTGGCGGGCTGGGACGGCTTTGGCATTGTGGTACAAGCCTATGGAAAACGTGCCAGTGCCGTGATCGAATGGCTTTACGCTTTGGCCGAGCACTATGACCGAAAAATCATGGTGCGTTTGGTTAAGGGTGCCTATTGGGATTACGAGATCAAACGGGCGCAGGTAGAGGGTTTAAGTAGCTTTCCGGTATTCACCAGGAAGTCGGCTACCGATGTTGCTTATATTTGTTGTGCTAAGCAGTTGTTGGCGGTAACCGATCGAATCTATCCTCAATTTGCCACCCATAATGCGCACTCTGTTGCGGCTGTGCAGGCGCTTAGTTCAGCCGCTGATTCTGATTTGGATGATGCCTACGAATTTCAGTGTTTGCATGGCATGGGCGAGTCGCTTTACAGGCAGATCACCACAACAAGCGATTCGCGTTGTCGTATCTACGCACCGGTCGGGGAACATCGAGATCTGCTTGCTTATTTGGTTCGACGCTTGCTGGAGAACGGAGCAAATTCTTCCTTTGTAAATCAAGTGATTGACGACGATGTTAGCCCAGAAGAAGTTGCCGCTGATCCTCTAGCAACATGGCGTAGCGAGATTAGTACTAACATTGGTACTGCTAAGGCATCACCAATTGACATGCCAAAAGATCTATATCAACCTGAGCGCGCAAACTCGGTCGGTTGGGACTTAATGGACTTCGACGACATAGACAAGTTTGATCGAGCGCGTGAGCCATTCAAGCAAATTAAGTGGCACGTAAGCCCGCTACTTGCCCATGCTCCGATTGGCCAAACACCCATAGAAGTGCGCAATCCTTATAATCCTCAGGAGCTAGTGGGCAGTGTCGCCGAGGCCAGTCTCAGCGATGTCGACGGCGCGATTGTAGCGGCCGAGGTTTGGTCGTTTGTGTCCGCCGCTGAGCGCGCGCGCGTGCTCAACAAAGCGGCCGATTTATATGAGAAAAATCATGGTGAATTGTTTGCCGTATTAACTAGGGAAGCGGGCAAGTCCCCCAATGATGCGGTCGCTGAATTACGCGAAGCTGTCGATTTTCTGAGGTACTACGCGTCACAAATTGATGACTTAGGCAGTCGTAAAGCGCGCGGTATTTTTGCTTGTATCTCTCCTTGGAATTTTCCGCTGGCGATTTTTACGGGGCAAGTCGTGGCCGCTTTAGCCGCTGGCAATGGTGTCTTGGCCAAGCCCGCAGATCCAACGCCAATAGTCGCTTACTTAGCGGTTCAGCTATTGCATCAGGCTGGTGTTCCTAGGTCTGTATTGCAGTTGTTGCCAGGTAGCGGCCAAATAGTGGGGGCTGCCTTGGCAAGTGACCCTAGATTGCAAGGTATTTGCTTTACCGGTTCAACTAGTACCGCACTGATTATCAACAAAGCTCAAGCAGACAATGCCTCTGCGAAGGCACCGTTAATTGCCGAGACCGGTGGTCTTAACGCCATGATTGTTGACTCAACAGCACTGCCTGAGCGGGCCGTTAGCGACATTGTTGTCTCAGCCTTTCAATCTGCTGGGCAGCGTTGTTCGGCATTACGCTTGTTATACGTTCAAGAAGACATCGCCGATAGCTTTTTAACCATGCTTTATGGTGCAATGGACGAGTTGGCGCTCGGTGACCCTTGGCAACTAGACACTGACGTTGGGCCGCTGATTAGCGCTGACGCGCGTCGTGATATTCAGGCTTATGTCGACAGCGCAGAACAGCAGTCGAGATTACTGAAAAAAATCGGCACACCGAGTACTGGGCATTTCGTTGCACCAACCGTGATCAAGGTTGATGGTATTGGTGATATGACGAAAGAAATTTTTGGGCCAGTACTCCATGTCGCCACCTTTAAAGCGAGTGAAATCGATCGCTTGGTGCGAGACATCAACGCTAGTGGCTACGGGCTAACCTTTGGTCTACATACGCGTATAGACGGCCGCGTAGAGAAAATAACCACTGGTCTACAGGTTGGTAATATGTACGTTAACCGAAATCAGATTGGTGCGGTGGTGGGCACACAGCCTTTTGGTGGCGAAAATCTTTCTGGTACTGGGCCTAAAGCTGGTGGCCCACACTATTTAAAACGTTTCGCCAGCAGTGATCGTAATGATTTTATTAATGTGGTCGCTGGGCCAGAAGTGACCATTGAGGTGGTGCAGAATGCTCTTGATGCCTTGAGTGACCAACGCCAAAAAATTTCCAGTCGTTACCTTCCTGGGCCAACCGGTGAGTCGAACAAATTATCTGTGTTCCCGATTGGTCGGGTACTATGCTTGGGGCCAACGCCTGAATTAGCTAAGGCTCAGGCAGACGCAGCCCAAAGTGTTGGTTGCCAAACTTTAATTGTTTGCCCAGGCGCGACTGCCGAGCGGTCAATTGATGGCTTCTTGCCACGAGCGGTATTAACCGGTCTTAATGGTGTTGCTGCAGTGATTTGTAGCAGCGATGCCGCCGACTTGAGCGAAATTCGTAGGGCATTGGCGGCTCGCAACGGCGCCTTAGTGCCGCTAGTGGCTGACAAAAATATCGTCGAGCGCTGTGTTATCGAACGTCACCTTTGTATTGATACTACGGCCGCTGGAGGTAATGTAGCCCTGCTCGCAAGTATGGGCTAATTTGGATCGTTTCAATTCGATCTAAAGCGAAGCTCGAAAATGCTTGCAAGCTATTAAAGTGCTCAGTAATTGGCGCCAATAGGTTCGATTTAATAACGCTGCGAGCGTTCACTAAGCGGCGCCCCGCTAGTGCTCGCCTTTACCTCAATGACTTGTGCTGCCTTACTTAGTCTAGGCTGAGTTGAATCAACTGCAGTGATGAGTGTCTAGTAGAATCGAAAATAGGCAACGGTTCGCTTATTTAGGGTATTGATATGCGTTTGTCTAAGCAAGGTGATCGAAATGTATAAATGTAAGTTGCTTGTCATGCAAATGTAAACTAAATTCTTAACGCTCAGTGCAATTAATTATGGTTATTGAGGTCTCATTGGGATATATAGTTGATGTCGCCAATTTGTAAAAGTAAATCAAATGGAGCAGTCACCACGATGGAAACACCAATATTATTTTATTCGCCTTCATCGCCGTATGCGAGAAAGGTACTAGTGCACATGCACGAGCTAGGAATAGTTGATCAATATCAAATGGAAGCCGTTAATCCGCTGAAAGATTCAGAACGCATTAGAGCGCATAACCCATTAGGTAAAATACCCGCCTTGGTAAGCGAAGAAGGTGAGTTAATTGCCGACAGTCGTACCATATGTTATTTCCTAGTGGAGTCTGAGCTAGGGCGCGAGGCGGCCTACACGAGCAGTAAATATCGTACTTTCGAAGCGATATGCGATGGAGTGATGGACTCAGCGTTTTCGTATGTGATGGAAACAATGCGACAAGAGGCAGAACAATCAGAATTTTGGAAACAGCGCTGGATTGATTCGATTGAAAACGCATTAAATTATTTAGAAGACAATATGGAGCATTTTACCAACCAAGCTGATTGTAGCTTTAGAGAAGTTGCACTGGGCTGCGCGCTTGGCTATTTGGACTTTCGACTGATTGATCTTCCATGGCGAGGCTCTCGTAAAAAGCTTGCGAGTTGGTTTGTTGAGTTTTCTCAGCGGCCATCGATGAAAGCAACAAAACCGGCAAACTTGACTTAAAATAGGACCAAATAATCCGATAAAAATCATTGCTATGCATTGCTGGTCAGCATAGTTGCGCCGCGCCTGTACAAGATGCATTCGCTATCTAGAGTAATATGGCTGCCTATTGAAATATTACTTAAATGGCTAGTTTTGAGAGTTTGCAAAAAGTGCCTTCCTCTCTTGCATGTGGTTATCCGCTGTGGAGTTAATCGAGCCAGTCAGGTCAATACGCACTGTGAAATAATAATATGCTCAATCATCTAGACAGAATTAGACGCAATAAATCTGCTTTTTTTGCGTTGCTTTTGGGAATCTGTTGCACCTTTTGTGGTGTTGGTTTAGCCCGTTTTTCATATTCGGCCATTTTACCAACACAAGTTTTAGATGGTTGGTTTAGTGAGTTGCAATCTGCTTATTTAGGGGCGGCAATCCTGACTGGTTATGCAATAGGGGCGATATTTTCAGGCAAAATTAGTTTACGGTTTGATGTTCTCCGAACCTTGTTTTATGCCGTAGCACTCATCATAACCGCGTTTCTTCTATCGGCACTTAACAGTGTTTTTGCCATCCACTTTTTATTGCGTTTTATCACCGGTGTTGGTGGTGGTGTGCTCATGGCTGTGGCTCCTCCGGCCATGCTCACTTTTATTCCTCAAGAATTAAAACGTTGGGCAGGAGCTGTGATCTTTACTGGAATTGGACTGGGAGTTTTGGCATCATCGCTGATTGCTGTTATTGCCGATAAGTTCGGTTTGACCGTAGCATGGCTGGTATTGGCTTTGTTGGCGATATTGCCATTGTTGTTGATGCGTAAATTGGCGGTTATTTCTGCTAGTAGCAAGCAGAATGAACTCAGCAAGGTGAAAATAAGTGGGGCAAAACTACCCTTTAAGATTAAGGCTATTATTCTATTGATTTTGGTGGCGTATTCATTGGATGCATTTGGGTATATCCCGCACACTGTTTTTTGGGTGGATTACCTTCAACGTGAACTGAATTTCCCCGCTGGTTTTGTCGCGTTCCAATGGGGGCTGTTTGCGGTCGGTGCGATATGCGCACCTTTTTTTATCGGCTTTCTTGGTGCTAGGATTGGCTATCAAACTACGTTGTTATTAGCGTTTATGTGTAAAGCATTTGCAATTTCATTGCCGCTAATGTCCAGTCATGTGTTAGTGCTGTCATTTAGTTCTATGTTGGTGGGGGCTATGGTTCCCGGGGTGGTTGCCTCGGTTGCCGGGCGCATCAGCGAGTTGCTGCCATCAGAAATGCAAGTATCCATCTGGGGCATCGCAACCTCAACCTTTGCCATTGTTCAAGGAATCTCCGCCTATGTTGTGGGTTATCTTTACGTTGAAGGAGCTGGACCGCAATTTGTGTTTTTCCTAGGGGCGTTAGCGTTATTTGTCGGTGGCTTGGTAATTGCGTTATCTACATTTTTGAATGCACGGTAGCGCGCAGCGGGTTACTAATGAAAAATTAGGCTTATGACACGTTGACCTTAGTTAAAATCGCGGAAAACTAACCGCCCAAGTCATAACCAGAAGCAATTCTGGTTATTCGAATGGTTGCGGCATAGTAGTGGTAATATAAATTCTTTGTCTCGTTGCTGAGATGGGCTACTAAATAAACCTAAAAAGGTTTGCTAGAATATAATTATAATGGAGCAATACATGAATTTTGACTATGTGATTATCGGCGGCGGTTCTGCCGGTTGTGCCTTAGCTTATCGTTTGGGTGAGGACCCATCGCTTAGCATTTGTGTATTGGAAGCGGGTGGTAGTCATAAGAACCCGTTAATCTGGATTCCGGCGATGGTCATCGGACTGCTGCCGGGCAAGATTAAGAACTGGGCATTCGAAACAACGCCACAAGCTAAGCTCAACAATCGCATTGCCTATCAACCTCGGGGCAAGGCGCTAGGTGGCTCTTCGGCTATCAATGCGATGATTTATATCCGCGGTGTTAAGCAAGACTATGATGCTTGGAGAGAGCAAGGCTGTGAAGGCTGGGGCTTTGATGATGTGTTGCCCTATTTTAAAAAATCTGAGCATCGAGAAGCCGGCGCCACGGAGTTGCGTGGGCAAGGCGGCCCGTTAAACGTTGCGCCTATTACTGACCCTAGCCCTATCAATCAGTGCTTTTTAAACGCCGTTGATGAGTTAGGTTTACCTCGTAATGATGATTTTAATGGCCCGTCACAAGAAGGTGCTGGCTATTTTGAAGTGACGCAAAAGAATGGAGAGCGATGGTCGGCGGCGCGTGCCTATTTGGAGCCAGCGTTAGCCCGAGGCAATGTAACCGTCTTTAGCAAAGCTCATGTTCAAAAGATTAACCTCGATCACACCGATGGCGTCAAGCGCGCGAGTAGTGTCGAGGTTGATATTAAGGGAAGTAAGCACACTATCAGTGCCAACAAAGAAATCATTTTGTCGGCCGGGACATTTGGCTCACCGCAACAACTGTTGTTGTCGGGAATCGGCGCTAAAGACAAGCTCGCCGAGCATGGCATTCCACAGGCGCATGATTTGCCTGGCGTTGGCGAGAACCTTCAAGATCACGCCGACTATTTACTAGGTTTTAAATCAAGCTCTTTGGATACGGTTGGATTCTCGGTTCTTGGGGGGCTGAAATTTGCCTGGGAAGCGCTAAGGTACTTTAGCAAGCGTCGTGGAATGCTGGCTACTAACTACGCAGAGTCGGGTGCGTTTTTAAAAGTCGAGAATGATGCCGTATCACCTGACATTCAAATACATTTTGTACGAGCATTGGTCGATGATCATGGGCGTAACTTACATTGGGGGCATGGATATAGCGCGCATGTTTGTATTTTAAGGCCTAAAAGTAGAGGCTCAGTAACGCTTAAGAGTGCTGATTACAAGGACGACCCTGCGATCGATATAGCCTTCTTGCGAGACGATAGAGATATGGAGCTGCTCTATAAAGGCAGCCGTTTAATGCAGAAAATTTTGCGAGCATCGAGCTTTGATAAAGTTCGCGGCGTGCCCATGTATGAAAGCGATAACGATGATGAGGCGGCTTTTCGAGACGATATCTGTCAGCGTTGCGATACCGTTTATCACCCGGTGGGAACTTGCAAAATGGGGAATGACCCAATGGCGGTAGTGGATACTCGACTGCGAGTTCGCGGTATTAACGGCCTGCGAGTTGTTGATGCCTCAATCATGCCGACTCTAATCAGTGGCAATACTAACGCGCCAGCCATCATGATCGCCGAAAAAGCGGCGGACATGATCAAGCATGATAATAGTTAGAACAGCGCGGCGTGTCGCGGCTAAGCTACGTATGCTTTAGCGTTTGCCACTGCTACTGACACATAGTAGCGAGTGGCTCAACCATTTTAGCTATTGGCCTAGTTTGTACTAGGTAAATATCGCTTTCAGGGTAAAGAAGAAAATAATTGCGAAGCCTGCGCCTGCCGGTAAGGTAACAATCCATGACATAAAAATATTGCCGACTACTTTTAAGTTTAATGCGCCAATGCCGCGCGCTAAGCCGACACCTAAAACAGCACCGACTAAGGTGTGAGTGGTTGATATCGGTAAACCCCAAGTAGAGGCAAAAACAACCGTTGATGCTGCGCCGAGTTCGGCGGCAAAGCCTCGGCTTGGCGTCAGTTCAGTGATTTTTTTACCGATGGTTGCCATCACTTTAAAACCGTATGTGGCAAGACCGAAAATGATGCCGATGCCGCCCAAAATCAGAATCCAAGGGGGTAACATAGATTGTGCGGCAACTTGACCGCCGGATTTGATTACGCTGGCAATTGCCGCGAGTGGGCCGATCGCATTGGCAACGTCATTCGAGCCATGCGCGAAGGCCATTGCCGCAGCGGTGAATATCATCAAAATAGCAAACAAGTTTTCGACGCTTGCAAAGCGATTCCCATTGACCGGAATTTTGGCCTCTTTAATTCGTGACAGCATTATGCCGCCGACAGTGGCAACAATTAGACCGGCAATTAACGCCAATGGCATAGCGTTTAAAAATTTGCTGTTAAAGCCAAAGTCAAAATCTAAACCGGTGTTTTTTAAGCCCTTAAGAATGGTTACCATGGCGATCATAAAGCCAACAAAAAACATGTACATAGGGACATATTTTTTTGCGTTTTTGAATGGATCACTTGTATCCAAGATCAATCGTTGCACGCTTTGGAACAAAGCGTATGAAATTGTGCCGGCTAATAATGGAGAAACTACCCAGCTGGCAACAATGGCGCCAACTTTGCCCCAGTTAACCGCATCGACCGAAATGCCAACGGCGGCGAAACCGACCAAGGCTCCGACAATCGAGTGCGTGGTAGAAACTGGCCAACCTTTCATGCTGGCGATCAACAGCCAACAACCTGCGGCTAATAGCGAGGCCATCATGCCAAATACCAGTAGCTGCGGTTGGTCATTTATTAACGCGGGGTCAAGAATACCTTTGCGAATCGTCGAAGTGACTTCGCCACCGGCTAAATAGGCGCCGGCGAATTCAAAAATTATAGCGATGAAAATCGCTTGTTTTACGGTTAATGCACCAGAGCCGACTGAGGTGCCCATGGCGTTAGCAACGTCGTTAGCGCCAATTCCCCAAGCCATAAAAAATGCAAAAATACAGCCAAGAATAAGCAGTATATGCCCGTGTTCAGCGATGATTTCCATAGAGTGTTATCCGATGAAATGAGTGTTGTTTTGAATTGAAATGTTGCAGCTCTGACGGCCGCTTGAATGGATCCGAATCAGCTCTTTAGGCGTGAGACCATTAGCGGGCAATTAAAAGTTGTAGTTTTCCACCAGCGTTTTGTGCGGCATCGGCCAGTGCGCCGATCCACTCAATCACCTTGTATAAGAAAATCACGTTAACTGGTGGTAGATTGTTTTCGATTTTGAAAAGCGCGGCTCGTACGTCAATTTGCAGTTCGTCATTCTTGTGCTCTAAACGATTGAGCTCTTCAACAAGCTCTTCGACTACGTTTAGCACCCGGCCTTTAAAGCCCATTTCCAATAGCTCGTCCATTTCATTAACGGCTTTAAGAGCCTGCGCCGATGTTTCAACCGCTTCGTTAACGAACTCCTTCATTAGCTCGGCGATTTCTGTTGGAATTTGCATTTTTCGACCAAGCATAATGCCAGCGATGTCTTTGGTGCAGTTAGCAATTTCATCTTGTCGAGAAATCATCACCAGTAAGTCACCGCGATTAACCGGCATCATTAAGCTATTCGGCAGGTTGGTTCGCAGGCTTGTTTTCACGTCGTCGGCGGCATTCTCGAGATCGCAAATCAAGTTATACGCTGACTCGACTTTAGGCCAGTCGTTTTCTAGCGCGGCGTCGATCAATAACGGCAGTTGTTGTGCACATTGATGTGCCAGTCCAATGTGTTCCTGAATTGGGCGAATTGGCGATTGCCCGAATAAGTTGCTAAATGGATTTCCCGGCATATAAGTCTCCTACATCACAGTCTGTCTTTGTTATTTCGAACAGTATATAACAGAGCGATAGTCTAAATAAATTTTATCAGTAAGCGCTTAAAGTACGGCTCTGCTCTAGTCTAGGTAAAAATCGACAACACCGGTTTCAATCGAGTACTCAGCACCAACTATTTTAATTCGACCACTATCGACCAGCCCTCGCAAAATGCGAGAGCGCATCTGTAAACCATTGACCGATTGCTCGACATTGGCACGCATTGCTTGATGGATAAGGTCTTCTCTGTCTTTGAATTGATTGCGCTTCACTATCGGATGAACTGCCGGCGTCACCCGGTCAACAATTGACGCGACATTTGGCGACAACTGATCGGGGTCGCCCATTAGCGAGTCGACGGTGGCATTAATTGCACCGCAGTGGGAATGGCCTAATACCACAACAAGTTGTGTGCCAAAGTGCTGGCAGGCAAATTCAACGCTGCCAATTTGAGAGGGTGCGACAATATTGCCAGCCACTCGAATCACGAATAAATCGCCAAGCCCCCGGTTAAATACCAGTTCGGCGGGTACCCGCGAATCTGAACAGCCTAAGATTACGGCAAAAGGGTTTTGTCCGTCGTCGATACCTTGGCGGCGAGTGGAAATGGTTAGCTCAGCGCCATCGGCGGTACCTTCGATATATCGTCTATTGCCTCTAATTAGCTTTTGAAGCGCCTTATCTGCATTCATAATGTTTATTTATTATTCTTGTTTGTTCAACAATCTAGCTTCTTTATAGTAGCTGATCGCCCCAGGGTGTAACGGGATAGAGATGCCAGCGTATGATAGCTCTTCTTTATCTAAACCCTCTAATGACGGGTGTAAAGACTTGAAGTCTCGGAAATTTTCTACTATTTCTTTGACTACATGATATATCGCTTTTGGCGATGTCGATTCAGAAGCGACAAAGGTTGCGCCCAATCCGAACGACATAATATCTTGATCGCCGGAATACATGTTTTTGGTGATCAGGCCGGTTCGATAATAAGGCTTGGCTTTGATTACCATTGACACTTCTGGGCCATTAACCGCTACTAAGCGAATTAGGCAGTCTTCACCAACACCGCGTAAGTTATCGTTGAGGCTGCTAGTGAGCAGAGTGATCGCTTCTATTTTACCGTTACATAGTTGCGCAACTTGTTTTACATCGCTCATCGGCCGCACTTCTTTGAAGTTTTTATTGTTCCAGCCCTTGATTTCCAGTAAGTCGTTGATAATGCGATGTTGTAGTGAGCGGGTATAGCCAAAACTAACGCGGCGATCGGCGAGGTCATCAAAGTTATTGATGTCGCTGTTGTCACGCACAATAATGGCCAAAGGGTCGGCCTCGAGTGCAAAAACAGCGCGCAAATTTTTGTTCGCGCCTTGTTTTTCGAAGGCGCTAGTACCGTGGTAAGCGTGAAACTGCCAATCAGATTGTGCAAACACTAGATCAAAGTTTCCGTCACTTAGCTCTTTTAAGTTATAGATTGAGCCACCGGTACTTTCGAGGGAGCAGCGAATCTTGTGCAAATCTTTATGCCGGTTTAGTAGTCGGCAGATTACCCCGCCGATCGGAAAATAGACACCTTGCACACTACCTGTGCCCAGTAATAGATGCGACATGTTATTTAGTGAATTTGATGCACTAGACGCTTGGTTAGCATTTGCTTCAGCTTCACTCTGATTGTTAGGAAGGTCGCACGAGCTCAATAAGGCTAACAATGAGAAGGCAATGAGAATTTGCGTGACTCTACGCTGCGCTACAGTTAGCTTGGACATGGTTAGCATGATTAGGACGATCTTGAGAATATTTAGCGACATGCACACTATAAACAATCTACGCGTTTATCTCCACATAACAAGCTCTCGGATCTGACTAGTTTATTGTTTAGTTGAGCCCGGTCAGGGACACTAGACGATAGACGCAGGCAAGCGGCCTAGCGTATTATGATTGGATGACTACTTCTAAAGAACTGGTGTCGAAGTTTAATGACATCGTGCTAACAACGTATGGCCCACACCAAGCGTTCAAACAAACCGCCTGCCCAATGTCTTGTGGCGCTGACGACTTAGTATTCGTATTCGAGTCGAGCACGGCACCGCATGCGGCCGCGGTGATCGTTACGTGTCTACAAGTGGCTGAACAAATAAAAGATTGGTCTAATGCCTTTATCGTGGTAGTAAGCGATGTGCGTTTGGCGCAGGCGAAAATTAAGCAACACTTTGACGATTATAAAACACATGACCTTGAGTGGGACGCGGTACACCCAAGTGCGGTGTTGCACCATACTGTTAAGCTTGGCGAGGGATGTCGAGTTGGGCCGAATGCGGTGGTCGGTGCTAATTGTGTATTTTCTGAAAATGTTACTGTGCGTGCCGGGGCGATAATTGAACACGGAGTGGTGATTGGCGCTGATTCAATTATTAATGCCAACGTTAATATCGGCTATGGTAGCCAACTGGGGCAGCGAGTAGTGGTGCAGGCCGGAGCGACAATTGGCAGTGAAGGCTACGGCTTCGCTGCTGACAAACAAAATCATTATCATCGCGTGCCGCACACCGGCCGAGTGGTGCTTGGAAATGACGTACAGGTCGGTGCCAATAGTTGCATTGATCGAGGCACCTATGGTGACACTTCAATCGCCGCTGGGGTTAAGATTGACAACTTAGTGCACATCGCCCATAACGTAGAGGTTGGCGAAGACACCATGTTGACCGCGCAGACCGTGATCGCCGGCTCGACTAAAATTGGTAAACGTGTGATTGCCTCTGGTCAGACCGGGGTTTTGGATCATCTGACCATTGCTGATGACGCTATTTTAGTTCACCGTTGCGGCGTTTCTGACAATATTACTAGCGGAGGCATGTGGGCGGGTTCGCCAGCCAAACCTTTTAAAGAGTTTGTGCGTGGCTTAGCCTTACACAAAAAAGTGGCTAAACTCGAATTGCAAATTAAACAACTGAGCAAGCAGTTTCCAGTTAAGTAGCTCTTCGCTTGTACTACTCTTAACTTGGCCTATTAGAGATACCTATCGCTGAATTAGTAACATGCGTACGCCAATAAAATTCTTCATTGTGCCACTATTGCTTAAATGGACAATGACTCTAGTTACCTTGACATGCCGCGTGCGGTGGCACAACAGAGAGATTGCTGAGCAGTTCGAGCAAACGGGCTCGCCAGTAGTCTTTGCTATGTGGCACAACTGCTCAACGTTTTCTCCGTGGGCGATGAAGGGCCGGAATTTGACCTGCATGGTGAGTGCCAGCCGCGATGGTGAGTACATCGCTCGCTTAGCCGCCCTATTTGGCAACCGAACCATCCGCGGCTCGAGTTCTAAGGGCTCGTCGTCGGCGACCCGCGCGGTGCTCAAATTACTGCGTGGCGGCGAGTCAGTCGCATTGACCCCTGATGGTCCTCGAGGGCCCAAATATGCCGTGCAGCCGGGCATTGTCTGGTTGGCGGCTGCGGCACAAGCGCCTATTGTGCCGTTTCATATCGAAGCCAGTCGTCAATGGGTGCTTAATAGTTGGGATAATCACCGTTTTCCGAAACCTTTCTCAACTATTCATATTGGCTTTGGTAAGCCGATCGCGATTGATCGGGTCTTATTTAAACAAGACCCTGAGCAAGCGGCAAAGCGTGTTCAGCAGACGATGATGGACAACGTTAACAATCTCAAAGCGGCGGCACGCGGCTAAGCCGAAAAGCATGAAATTATTATTTATCTGCACACATAATCGTTGTCGTAGCATTTTAGCCGAAGCCCTAGTCAGGCACATTTCTGATGGGACAATTATAGCCAAAAGCGCAGGCAGCTCTCCGCAGGGAGAGGTGCATCCTTTGACGCTAAAGTACTTAACTGAACATAAGATATCGACTGACGGTCTGCGCAGTCGATCTTGGCATCAATTCGAAGACTACAATCCTGATGTAATACTGACTCTCTGCGATAGCGCAGCGCAAGAAACCTGTCCTGTTTGGTTTGAGCCGTCAGTACAAGTGCATTGGGCCCTTAGCGACCCCTCAAAAAAAGCTGTTAATGAAGACCGTCAGCGCGCCCTGTTTGATGCCACTATTAGTATATTAGAGCGTCGTATCCAGGCTTTACTTGGGGCAGATCAGGCGTCTTTGACAGGCGATGCCTTACCGTCAACGCTTAATCAAATTGCGGCTCAGATTGATTAAGCTATACTAATGTCCTTAGATGTTTATAGCCCCCTACACAATAGAATTTTTTCAATCAAAAAATTCTTAGCCAAACTATTAGAGGTATCAAAATGAAAGCGAACAATATTCTCGACACTATCGGCAACACTCCCCACATACGTATTAATAAATTATTTGGTTCGGACGCAAACGTTTGGATTAAATCTGAAAAAGGCAATCCAGGTGGTTCTATTAAAGATCGAATCGCACTGGCGATGATTGAGGAAGCGGAGAAATCTGGAGCGCTAAAGCCAGGCGACACCATTATTGAGCCAACCTCGGGTAATACCGGTGTCGGTTTAGCTATGGTGGCCGCGATCAAAGGCTACAAACTGATATTGGTAATGCCCGATAGTATGTCAGTCGAGCGCCGACGTTTAATGTTGGCTTATGGCGCGTCGTTGGAGCTCACCCCTAAGGAAAAAGGTATGGGCGGAGCGATTGCTAAGGCGCAGGAGCTGATTGACCAAACGGCTGACTCATGGATGCCACAGCAGTTTGAAAATCCAGCTAATGTTGACGTGCATGTGCAGACAACGTCGAAAGAAATCATTGCTGATTTCCCTGAAGGCGTTGATGTATTAATTACCGGCGTTGGTACCGGCGGCCATATTACTGGCTGTGCTCAGGCGCTCAAGAAAGTGTGGCCGAACATGAAAGTGATTGCGGTGGAGCCAACCTTATCTCCGGTCATTAGTGGTGGCAAGCCTGGCCCGCATCCCATTCAGGGTATTGGCGCTGGCTTTATTCCGGCTAACTTACATACCGACCTATTGGATGGTGTTATTGGCGTAGATGCCGATGATGCCCGTGAAATGGGTAGGCGCTCAGCGACTGAAGAAGGCATGTTAGTTGGTTTATCGTCGGGCGCTACCTTAGCTGCGATTGCTCAGCATTTAAAAGATTCAGATGCTAAAGACGCGACTATTCTTGGCTTTAATTATGACACTGGCGAGCGTTACTTGTCGGTTGCCGATTATTTGCCGCAAGAGAGTTAGCTGTTCGTTTAGACGAGGTTTCGAGGTATCAAGCGTTGTTAATTTACGGCATTTTCGAACCGTTCAATATATTGGCAGCGCCGACAAAGGTTTTCGACTAGCTGCCGCTGTTTAAAACCTTT
>JAESTB010000631.1 GCA_016763815.1 Arenicella sp. | reverse complement strand
TGGAGTGCTGGATATTTTAGACGTTGAACGCATCGAAGTGCTGCGCGGCCCACAGGGTACGCTCTACGGTAAGAACACGATCGGTGGAGCGTTGAAGTATGTCACTAAGAAGCTACGTGACTCAGACCCCTTCACGATCACCGCAACTGCGGGCTCATATTCTCGACAAGACCTTAAGCTATCTGCCGCAATTCCTGTGGTTGAAAACAAGTTCTATATCGGTGGCGCAGTTGCCAGCTTAAACCGAGATGGCTTTGGTGAGTTTATTAACCAAGGCGAAGAAAACTATGACAAAGATCTATTCGCCGGAAGACTGTCGGCTGAATACTATCCATCCGATAATGTGTCAATTCGACTAAGCGCTGAAAGAACAGAAGACGATTCAAATGCAAAAGGTGGTCATCGACTTACCGCGAGTGACTTAACTGGCGAGCCGGTACTCGATGATGTCTTTAGTACTCGTGCGGGCATGTCTGTAGATAATTATGTTGAAAGCGAAGCCTACGCGATAGATGTCGAGTGGGCCTTGAGTGATTCAATCACCTTGAAATCAATAAGCTCTTATCGTAAAGGTTTTACCGATACTAATATCGACTTTGACAATACTGCGTTGAGATCTTTCGACGTTCCTGCGCGATACGATGACGATCAAACAACTCAAGAATTTCAACTAAGCTACAGCGGTGATAAATTTAATTTTGTCGGCGGAGTTTACTACTACACGGGTGAAGCATGCGGTACTTTTCATGCCATTCTTGAAGAGTTCGCAGGTGGCGCGGTGCCATTGTCAGCTACCACTGAAGGCTGCGTTGATACTGACAGTACGGCGATCTATGGTCAGGCAGATTGGACCTTCAATGACCGTTGGTCAATGACACTTGGCGGTCGCTTCACTAAGGATGAGAAAGAAGCGTTTGCGCGTAACACTCTATTCCTATTTCAAACAGTCGACTTTGATACGCCACCGATATCTCCGGGTATTGTGCGTACCGACGAAGTCGGCAAAGAGGACTGGTCAGAATTTTCTCCAAAAATTGGCCTTGAATACAAAACTGAAAGTGGTAACTTGGTCTACGCAAGTTTTAGCGAAGGCTTTAAGTCTGGTGGCTTCGATATGAGAGCACGTACCGACCAAATAGAATCTGGCTTTAACCCTTATGATCCGGAGACTGTAAGTAGCCTTGAACTAGGCTATAAAGCAACCTTGTTCGATGATCGCCTGCGTGCCAACATCGCGGTGTTCAGCAGTGATTATTCAGACCAGCAAGTGACCATACAGCGCACAATTGATAATGGCGCCGACTTTGCTTCTACGGTTTTAAACGCGGCTGACTCGTCGATTCAAGGTATTGAGCTTGAGATTGACTATGTATTAACCGAAGCGTTAACCGCCTCGCTCGGGGTTGGTTTGCTCGATGCTGAATTCGATCGCGTATTGACAACTGACCCGGCTACTGGAAGCTTGGTCGATGTGTCTAATATTTGGGGTTTTGCCAACACACCCGACACCTCGGTAAACCTAGCGTTAAATTATTCCGATACGGTCTTCAACAACTGGTCAATGACCGTGACAGGTAATGTGGCGTATCGCTCCGAGACTCAGATATTCGAAGTTCCGTCGCAATTAGATGAAGGCTCTTACTCGATCTTTAACGCCGGCGTTACACTTACTGCGCCGAATGATAAGCTTTGGTTTTCAGTGCAAGCTAAAAACATTGGTGATAAGGAATACCGTTTGGCGGGCTATAACTTCGCTACCACGGCTGCGGGTCCGGGCTTAGGCGGCGAAGATACTGTGATTGGTTACTATGGCGACCCTCGTACCTTTAGCGTTTCGGTAGGCTACCGCTTCTAAGAACCGAATCTAGGACACCTCCTTCGGGGCCTGAATAAGCAGGCCCCATTACATGGACTGAGAGTTGCCAGCCTAAAGACAGTCAACTCTCTAAGCGATAAAGTGTGAACGACGTATGGCATTTTTTAAAACACATAACCCGCTGTTGCCCGAAATATTGGCCTTGCATGGCCGGTGGAAAGCGAATCAGGAAGCCGTTATTTGCGGCGATCAACGATTAACTTGGCGAACATTCATTGACCGAAATCATCAATTTGCTAATGCCTTAATCGACAATGGCGTGGTAGTCGGTGACACGGTTGGAATCGTCATGTCGAATGGTATTTCGATGATGCAAGCGATCATGGGGTGCATGGCCGCGGGCACTGTATCGGTGCCGATTAACTTGTCGGTTAATGACGATGCCCTGCTCGGAATGCTCAGTGACTCTAAGGTAAAGGTATTAGTGCTAACCGGTGATCAGTCCGAGCGCATTAGCGCCTTAGAAAATCGTTTGCCGACCTCGTTACAGATCATTTTGGTTGACTCGGCGGTAGGCAACGATTGGCTTGAGATTGATGAGTTTACTAAGGGTCATTCAACTGATCTGCCGAAAATAAACTACACAGGCTCAAGCCCACAGAATATTATATACAGCTCTGGCACAACAGGTTTGCCAAAAGGGATTGTGCATACACAAGCCGGTCGTCGAGACTGGGCCTATGATCTTGCTATTGCGCTGCGATATCATTGTAATAGTAAAACCCTATTGACACTTGGCCTGTATTCCAACATCTCTTGGGTGGCCATGCTAACCACCTTGCTGGCGGGTGGCACTTGCGTAATTCATCGGCGTTTCGATGTGGCGACATTTTTGCAAACAGTCAAAGATGAGGGCATTACCCACACCGCGCTGGTACCCATTCAGTTTCAAAACATCATCGAGGGCATAGAGCGCGGCACCATGGCGTATGACAACTCTGGCCTTCAGGCGATGATGTGTTGTGGCTCGCCGTTGCACGCGGAACTTAAACAAAAAGTCTTTAAACATTTTAGCTGTGGCGTGATCGAGCTCTATGGTTTAACCGAAGGTGTAATCACGACCCTTGAGCCAGAACAGGCAGAGGGTCGCTGGTCATCGGTAGGCAAACCGCTTATTGGTACTGATATCCAAATCATTGGTAGCAATGACGAGGTTTTAGCGGCCAATCAGAGTGGCGAAATCGTCTCCAGAGGACGAATTACAATGCCTGGTTACTTGAATCGGGAGCAAGCAAATGTTGAGTCGTGCTACCTTGATAGCGCCGGGCATCAGTGGCTACGAACGGGCGACATTGGCTACTACGATGATGATGGCTATTTATTCGTTGTTGATCGAAAGAAAGACATGATCTTGTCGGGCAGCCAAAATATTTACCCGCAAGACATTGAAGCCGTTATGTTCGAGCACCCAGCAGTAAGCGAAGTAGCCGTAATCGCAGCGCCGAGTAAGCGTTGGGGCGAAACGCCAGTCGCGTTGGTGGTTTTGGCCGCTGATGTTGATTCGTCCACTGAGGAAATAATGCAATGGTCAAATAATAAACTTGGCCGTCAACAGCGCGTTGCCGAGGTCATTGCGATTGATCAATTACCGCGTAACCCGAATGGTAAAGTGTTGAAAAGAGAATTACGACAGATATGCCATAATAAGCAATATGCCTGAATATACGCACGTCTGGTACAACAGCCAAGATGGGCTAAAACTGTATGCACGAGACTACCAATCGGCAGGAGCCGATGAGAACGCTAAGCCTACGCTGCTTTGCATGCACGGTCTCACCCGAAACTCAGCCGACTTCGAAGGCATTTGCCAACACCTTGCAGATAAATATCGCTTGATCGTAGTCGATCAGCGTGGCCGTGGTTTGTCCGCTTATGATTCTGAGCCGGCTAACTATCAGCCTAAGGTTTATGTTGAAGACATGTTCGCGTTGCTAAAGCACCTGAATATTTCCTCGGTCACGCTTATGGGCACCTCCATGGGCGGCATAATGGCGATGATCATGGCGGCCATGCGGCCTGAACTGATTAAGGGTTTGATCATCAATGATATTGGCCCTGAGCTTAACCCAGTTGGCTTGGCTAGAATTCAAAGCTATGTTGGTAAGGGATTACCCGTCTCTACCTGGCAAGACGCGACGCAACAATGTAAACAGACGAATGGCTCAGCGTTTCCTGATTTCAGTCAACAAGACTGGCTTGAATTTTCCCAGCGAACCTATCGGGCGGATCAATCGGGCAAGCCAGTGTTGGATTACGACCCGGCTATTTCTTCACCAATAAAGGCAAGTAAAGGGCAAAGCTTATCGCTTGACCTGTGGCCTGTCTTTGAGCAGTCTATTGATAAGCCTATGCTGCTACTTCGAGGTGAGTTATCTGACTTGTTGGCGATGTCATGTGTTACAAAAATGCACTCACTCAAAGCAGACCTTAGCTTCGTGCAAGTTCCTAATGTCGGTCACGCGCCATTGCTTGATGAAGCAATAGCGGTGACCGCAATTAAACAGTTTTTGCAAACTATTGGTTAAGACCTAGGATTCTTAAAGTCCTAAAGTCCGCTGGGTTTAAGGGCAGCTACGTCGTTCGAAGTAGCCAGCACTGGTTTCTGCCAAGGTGGTGTAAGTGAAAATATTATTGAACCCCAAGTAATCGCCTGAACCTGCCGCGTAGGTATAAAACCCAGTTGAGGTAGCGCGCCCTGCAACAACATGGGAATAGTTACTCGAAGTAGACTCGGTGCAGGCCGATGGATTGCCATTAGGCGTGCTGTCGCAGACATTACCAATGCTATCGTTGTCGTTGTCAGCTTGGTCTGAGTTAGCCACGTTGGGGCAATTGTCGATGGTATCGTCGACACCGTCGTTGTCTGAATCAGTGTTTCCTCCTCCATTGCCACCACCGCCAGTTAGGCATGATTGCGCTGGCCCAACACAAGAAGGCCCATTATCGGCCGCCCATTTGCATAGCCCACCAGAAGCGGCAACTTCACGCATGGTGAACGCGGCAGTTCCAAACTCAAGGTAGCAGGCTGAGTAGCCATTGCCCCACATAATATGCCCTTGCGCAATGTGCAGGTTGTAATCGCCCGTGACTCCAGCATCGATATTGAAACTAATGCTGTCACTGCTGCTTAAGCCAGTCGAGTCGGTCGCGGTTGTGGTTGCGGTGTTAGTGCCACCGGGCAAATTACACCCTTGCGCTTGATACTGATTAGCATTGATTTGCGCCGCTATTGTTGTGCCATTAGCAAAGCCAACCTGTACCGAAGCCAAGTTTTGATTGGCGTCTATAACGGTGCCGCTAACGGTCGCGCATTGTCCGTTCAGGCTAACCGAAATAGCGCTA
>JAESTB010000630.1 GCA_016763815.1 Arenicella sp. | reverse complement strand
CCATTTTAGCTAAATAAGCACCAGCGGCACTGTCTAACATAATCGCGTTTGATGGCGATAAATGGTCGGTGGTAATGTTGTCCCCTAATACCGCAAGTGGTCGCATACCGCTCATGCTTCGTTCGCCCGCTAAGGCGCCCTCCCAGTAAGGTGGGCGACGAATGTAAGTACTCATTTCACGGTATTCATATAGCGGGCTGATTTTTTCACCGTTATCGACTTGTACTGCAAACATAGGCTCATAGATATCGCGAAACTGTTGCGGCTTTACGCTTTGCGCAACGATTTGGTCAATTTCCTCATCGCTTGGCCAAATGTCTTTTAAGGTTATTGGCTCGCCATTTTGATCATGACCTAAGACACCTTGCTCAATATCAAAACGAATAGTGCCGGCGATTGCGTAGGCGACAACAAGCGGAGGTGATGCAAGAAAGGCCTGCTTAGCGTAAGGATGTATGCGACCGTCAAAATTTCGATTGCCGGATAGCACAGCGGTAGCGTACAAATCTCGATCAATAAGCTCTTGCTGAATTACTGGGTCGAGTGCACCACTCATGCCATTGCAGGTAGTGCAGGCAAACCCTACGATGCCGAAACCTAGTGATTCTAGTTCAGTCAAAAGGTTGGCGTCTTTTAGGTATAACTCAACCGTTTTCGAGCCCGGCGCGAGTGATGTCTTAACCCACGGCTTACGCGTTAAGCCTAGCCTATTGGCATTGCGAGCAATTAAACCGGCGGCGATAACATTGCGCGGATTACTAGTATTGGTGCAGCTAGTGATGGCGGCGATAATCACCGCGCCATCGGGCATTTTACCTTCTTCGTTTTCGACCACGCCACTGATGCCCGCTTGCGCCAGTTCTGAAGTAGACACCCGACGATGAGGGCTAGACGGCCCGGCAATATTGCGACCAACACTAGAAAGGTCAAAGTTTAATACACGCTCATACTCGGCGTTTTCTAGACTGTCTGCCCAAAGGCCGGTGTGTTTTGCGTAGGTTTCTACCAAGCGAACTTGTTCATCTTCGCGACCCGTCAACTTCAAATAATCGATGGTGTTCTGGTCAATATAAAACATCGCCGCGGTGGCACCGAATTCTGGTGTCATATTTGAAATTGTAGCGCGATCGCCTAGGGTTAAATCGGCCGCTCCTTCTCCATAAAACTCTAAATATGAAGAGACTACCCGCTCTTTGCGTAAGAACTCAGTAATCGCCAAAACGATATCGGTGGCGGTAATGCCCGGCTGACGTCGGCCTTTTAGCTCAACACCAATAATATCAGGCAAGCGCATATACGATGGGCGGCCCAACATCACCGTTTCAGCCTCCAAACCACCAACACCAAGCGCGATCACTCCAAGAGCATTGACATGCGGCGTATGCGAATCGGTACCGACCAGGGTGTCGGGGAATGCCACGCCTTCACGCGCTTGAATTACCGGCGACATTTTCTCAAGATTTATTTGATGCATGATGCCGTTACCCGGCTGAATTACATCGACGTTCTTGAAGGCTTTTTTACACCAATTAATAAAGTGAAAACGATCATCATTGCGACGATCCTCGATAGCGCGATTTTTCTCTAACGCATCGTCCTCAAAACCGGCATGCTCTACCGACAAAGAATGGTCGACAATAAGCTGCGTTGGCACCACCGGATTTACCTGCGCGGGGTCACCGCCTTTCTCGGCAATGGCATCACGCAGACCTGATAAATCTACCAGTGCGGTCTGGCCTAAAATATCATGGCAAACAACCCTCGCTGGATACCAAGGGAAATCAAGATCACGCTTGCGCTGAATAATTTGCTGCAAGGATGCTTTCAACGACTCAGGCGCACATCGACGTAGTAAATTTTCGGCCAAAACTCGAGAGGTGTACGGCAGTTTGACGTACGCCCCAGGCTCAATCGCGTCAACCGCGGCGCGAGTATCGAAAAAATCTAGTTTGGTTCCAGGTAGTAACTTGCGGTATTCGGTATTCATGGTCTTTGCCTAAGAGATTGTGACGTCTTACATGAGTTAATCGGGCCAAAGCTTGAAAGCTTGAAATCATACTCGAGTGAGTTAGAAAAATTCACCTGGAATCTTAGATTGTTTACAATTTTAAACTTTCTTAGTTCAATGTGACTTATAAAGTAGAATTCTACGTTTTATTGTTGACAATATAGTATCACAAGTTGTCATCAATGACGTTCCAAACCCTGCTTTCTGTGCTAACAGAACACGCAATTACGTGAATGCGCATAATTAAAAGTTCTAAGCTCATAAGATATTCTTCTTAATATCAATCACACCGCCTTCACATAACTGAAAAGAATAACAGACATAAGATTTAACCATTAGAAAAATACCAATAATAGGAGCATATTCTATCCATCGGAACGGCAGACCCGCTCCGCAACTAACTAAAACTGACTTAATCATTAACTATTTACAGGTGCTATTATGGAAATCATGACCATTGTCACTCTCGTACTACTTGGATTAGTTGCTTTTAACGAGCTAACTGACCACTAAGTACTAGATTACAAAACGCGTGAAAGTTCGATCTATAAACTATCAATTTTGAAAGATGGTCGCACGCACTAGCCTCACTCCTCCTGCTAGACACAACTTACTTATAAACCTTGTTGCTTCACACCATGTGAACTAACAAGGTTTTTTTTGCTTAAAATTTGTATCTTCAGCGCTGAAACTCAAAGCCAATAATATCTAATTAACGACATTTTTTTAACCACAATAGTTGCGCGATGCAATATCGACAATCTGCTGATGTACCCCGCTTGGAGCGGCGACAATGTCGCCACTTTCGAGATAGCCATCTTGACCTTGAAAGTCAGAAACTTCGCCTCCCGCCTCTGTCACTAGTAACGCTCCGCCGGCAATATCCCAGATTTTTAAATTCGCCTCCCAATAGCCATCGTAACGGCCAGCGGCAACATACGCCAAGTCGAGAGCAGCAGATCCTAATCGACGTATTCCACTGGTATTTTGCTGCAGCAAATCAACCATGGTATTAGTGAATCTATCGACCTTAGCGAGATTGTCACCACTAAACGGCACGCCAGTGGCGAATAGCCCGCCGGTTACAGAGGTTAATGAACTGACGTTGATCAGCACGCCGTTCAAGCTAGCGCCCAGCCCTTTAGAGGCGCAGAACATTTCATTCTTCACCGGGTCGTAAACCACGGCATGTTCTAGTTTTTGCTTGACCAATACTCCTATTGAGACTGCGTAATGAGGAATCCCACGCAAAAAATTAGTAGTGCCGTCTAAGGGGTCAACTATCCATTGAACGTCTGCACTTGGGCCCACTATTCCATATTCTTCACCGACGATTTGATGATCTGGGAAGACATCGTGAATAGCCTTGGTCACGGCTATTTCTGAGTTTCGGTCTATTTCTGAAACGTAGTCGTGCAGTGTTTTCTGCTCGATTTTTAGGCTACTTAAATTCTGTGCACCAAGGTTGATGACATCGCCCCCGAGACGCGCAGCCTGCTTAGCGACTTCTAATAATGATTGCATATACCTTATTACCGCGTAACTCAGCAGCAAGTGCTAAGCCTAGTTATAATCTAGTTAAAGTTTGAATAGTCAGCTTATTAGTAACCAGCTGCGTGACCGTCTTTTCTTGATTCCGAAGCTCCCCAGTAAACGCCATTATCCGCCCGTCGAATCGCTTGGTAACCGCCGTAAGGCCCATTGGCAAATTGAATCGTATGACCCAAACGCATCAATTGCCGAATAGTGTCGTAAGAGAAACCTGTCTCCAGATTCAAAATACCGCCATCCGCCATGTACTCGCCAGTAGGTTGAGATGAGCCAGTATGATGAATACGGGGTGCGTCGCCTGCCGCTTGTATGTCCATGCCGAAGTCAATCATGTTGATAACAATTTGTGCATGGCCCTGAGGTTGCATAGCGCCACCCATTAAACCAAAACTCATCCATGGCTTATTATCCTTGGTTATGAAGGCCGGAATAATAGTTTGAAACGGACGTTTGCCGCCTTCAAATACGTTGAAGTGACCTTCATCTAAGGTGAACAATTCGCCTCGATCTTGCAGAATAAAGCCTAATCCAGGAGGGGCCATACCCGAGCCCATACCGCGATAGTTGCTTTGAATTAACGACACCATATTACCTTCAGAATCGGCCGTGGTCAGGTAAATTGTGTCGCCCTTCTCAAGTTTAACGTCACCGGGTGCAAACTCTTTTCCGGCTTTTGACATATCAACAAGCTTGGCTCTTTGTTTAGCGTATTTTTTCGATATTAATTCGGCTACGGGTATCTTATTAAACTCTGAGTCAGCGTAAAACTTAGCGCGGTCTTCAAAGGCAATCTTCTTAGCTTCAGTAAACAAATGAACGTATTCGGCCGAATCTAGCTGCATTGATCCAACATCATATTGCTCGACGATATTCAGAATCTGCAAGGCGGCGATACCTTGGCTGTTGGGTGGCAACTCCCATACGTCATAGCCGCGATAATTGCTACTAACAGGGTCAACCCATTTACCACTGTGGCTAGCAAGGTCGTCATAGCTCAGAAAACCGCCATTGCTTTGCATAAAGTTAGCAATAGTTTTTGCCGTTTCGCCTCGGTAAAATTCATCTCGCCCGCCTTTGGCAATTGCTCTTAAGGTATTTGCGAGATTTTGATTTTTCCAAATTTGACCATGTGCTGGCGCTTTACCATTGATAGTGAACTGGTCTTTGAAGCCAGGCCATTTGCTTAGTAACGGTACTGACCGGTTCCAGTAATAGGCAATCAGTTGTGAGACCGGAAAACCCTTTTCAGCATAGCTGATCGCCGGCGCTAGGTTGTCGGCCATAGCCAACTTACCAAATTTATTATGCAGCATAAACCAACCATCAACTGCGCCAGGCACTGACACCGGCAGTGGCCCATGAGATGGAATCTTGCTATGCCCGTTGTCGATAAACCACTCTCGGCTAAGTGCCTTTGGTGATCGACCTGAGGCATTCAAGCCATGTAGCTTTTTGGTCTTGGCATCCCAGACGATAGCGTATAGATCACCACCAATGCTGTTGCCAGTTGGCTCAACCAGACCGAGAACCGCATTGGCCGCAATCGCGGCGTCAATCGCGTTACCACCCTTGCGCATAATGTCTAAAGCCACTTGCGTCGCCAACGGTTGCGAGGTTGCCGCCATCGCTTGAGTGGCTAATACTGGCGACCTAAATGCAAAGGTTTCACCGGTGACTCTATCGGCCGCGTTTAACGAGGAGTTTATCAATAGACTGAGACACACCAATACCAGTTTTTTAGTCATTATTTTTTCTCTATTGTAGGGTTATTTACTTTGCGGCTGATCAAGAGCCGATCACAATACTGTGAGTGTATTATGCTCACGTTTGACAAATCAAACACGGATTATGCAATAGAAATCGTAGCGAGGAACAAAAGATCAAAGAAAACTGGGGCTCGCGCAAGATTATTTCCCCCCTTATCGTCTGCCAGAGGGTGACGTACCCATTTTTTTACAAATGATCTCTAACATAACCTCATCTGCTCCGCCGCCAAT
>JAESTB010000629.1 GCA_016763815.1 Arenicella sp. | reverse complement strand
TTGACGAACAATTCGTCCTGTCCAATCGATTCGTCCTGTCCAATCGATTCGTCCTGTCCAATCGATTCGTTTAAGGTAGCCTTGTGAAATTCCCTCAATATACTCCTCTGTAAATAAGTTAAGAGTTACATTCTATTAGTTGGGTTTCAAAGAAACAGTGATGTTTATGTCTTGCCTATATAACTAATCGAGGCACGTAATCGGTGGGGCGAAAGTGACAAAATATATTGGCAAATGAGGTTCCCTTAAGGGCTTTGGGGCGTCCGTGAGTTAGGCGAGCTCCTTCATAAAATATCATTTCACCTGGCTTTAGTAGTACACCATGTTGGCGATAATAATTGTCTTCGATAAGCAAGGGCCAGTCTTGATCGACCTCTTGATCAACATTTAGAATAGCGCTAATAATATGAGTTTCGAGTCGGTCTCTATGCGTTTTTAAGATTGCGCCGCTATGGTAAATACGAATTCCGTAAACGTAGGTTGGTTCTAGAGTTTTCCCGCACCACTTTTCCATTAACGGTTTCATGACATCATGGATATCACTTTTCAATTGGCTACTTAAATCAATCAGTGAGCTACTTTTTTTGTGCTTATGGGAAACGATAAAATCTCCAGCAACATGTTCGACTTCAGTTTTAGCTTTATTTTGCTCATAAAATGACTCAATATTAGAGAACAATTCTTGCGGTAAAGTGAATTTTTTAAAACCTTGTTTTGTGTAAGCCTGAATATACTCGTTAGCTTCCTTAGTAAACATTGGCGGGCTTTGGGGCAATACACTATCGCCTCTAAACCATTTGGTGATGACCGCCTTATACCCTTTTAAGACTGGAAGTGCTTGATGCATACTGTCAATATTGATTGAGCCATCAGGGTTGAGGCTATTCCATATGACCGCCATGCCGCGCTTGGGCTTGAACTGTGCTCCAACGCGTGTAAAGTGGGTTTCGCCGCCTTCTTCAAGGTCATTTAGATAAATCATGCAGGTATATGTTCGCTGCCCCATATTACGTCCATGCACTTCGATTTCGTGGGCCTCAAAATAATCGGTATGTTCCTTAAACTCTTGCCCTATTTCATAATACTGACCTTGGATGGGTTCAGCATACGAAGGATCAACCCCCAGCAGCTTACAGACTCGTACATCGAGCGAGTTACTGAAACCGTCATCTAAGTATTCGAGGTCGCAAGTTTGACTGGTGCGGTAACTTTTGTCATTTTCGTGACTTGAGAGTTCTGATGGACGGAGTTTGCTTTTAATTGCGGCGATAATGTTTTTGCATTCGGATTCTGTTAAGAATTCTTGCAGGGTATAGAGTTCTATTTTATCACTTTGGAATTGTTCGCCATTGGCAATGAATAGCTTACCTTTGGGTATGGCCGTACCGTAGTGGATTTGACTTTCCTGCGCTTGTTTCTTTTCTTGCTCGAAAGGGTTAATAAGTTGCTCAAACGGCATCGAAGGGGTGTAGTTAATTTCGTCCACAATAGCGTCATAGCTATAGCCTTCATCTAATAATATTTTGAAAATTCCGTCTTTATTCTGACCGCTGTCTATATTAGTTTTTATCCAGTTTTTCCAGTCAGCACTGAAATTTGCTTTCGTATGAGTAACCAAAACCTAACCCTTTTTCGAATAATTAAACTGCCTATTCGCTTGATCGTCGATTTCTGAATAAGCTGATATACGAGAGCAAAAGAGCTGTTTCTTAATTAAATAGATGGAAAAAGCCAAACAACTAATACGCAGCCTACTAAAACGCTCATAGTTGCTTGGCTTGCCAACAATTGCTAGGCACTGCCTATTCTTTTTTCTAGCGATAGACAGTTCTATAACCCCCAAAGTCGCTTAAGCAATGTTGTTTTCCTAGGTTCAAGCTCTAACCAAGTACCCCAGCCAGCGGTATTAGAAACAGGGTCATATAGATGCTCATACAAACCTCCTGTATCACCCGACTCTGGGTTGATTGACCAGTAACAACCATCAATACCTTTATCGATCATGTAGTCAACCAAATGGTTTTGCCAGACACTATCGACGCCCGGAGTGATGTGACTCCACATTTGCTGCTCAGCTAATCTAGCACCGTTGGGCCAGTCCAAATTACCGCCGAACTCACCCATAATCATCGCAAAGTTTTGATCTTTCAAGTAGCCAAAATGCTCATCCCAACCAGCTCGTAAGCCTGGAACGTCAAATACGATATTACAGTCAGCTCGACCAGCATCGTCGCCATCTAGGCCAGCACAGCCAGACTGTGCAGGATCCAAGAATTCGCCTTTAACAAACACCGATGGACCATAGGTATGAGGAGAGATAACTAAACGATCTTTAGGAATGTTTAAAGGGTCCGTTGCTTGACCAACGAAGTTTTCACCCCAGTTAGGCTTCGAGGAATCGGTTCCATGATCCACTGGTGTGCCATCGCTAAGTTCTCCACCAACACCTTCAACAATTATTAGCATGTCAGGGTTAACTGAATTAATCGCCTGATAAGCATTTTCAGCTAGGCCTTTCCACTCTTTCCAAGAGTAATTCCATGGTTCGTTGAAAATATCGATACCAATAATGTTGTCAACCCCCAACTGCTCAGACAAGCCGGCAATTTCTCTCAGGTTATCTAACCAGATAGCCTCATTATATGGATGGACAGTAACACCTGATCCAGCTTGCCCACAGGAGTATTCTTCTCGAGTAAAATCATAACCTTCTCGATCTACGTCTACCCAAGGTGGGGTTGCGTCTAAGCGACCAGCACGCCACCCAACGTAGTTAGAACAAGAGTGGATATCGATAATGACATCAATATTGTTTTGCTCAGCCAATACGATGAAATCTTCCATTGCCTGCCGGGCTGTTGTCTGGCGTACGGATTCATGGTTTTTAAGAACGCCACCTGCTTGAATGTCGCCGCTAGCTTGGGGGTCACTAGCATCCAATGTTTGCGGTGCAATGGGTAATCTGACAACGTTTATGCCCATAGCCGTGATTTCGGTCATGGTTTGCGCAACCGTTCTGCCAGTACCTTGACCGCTGTTAGCCCACCACATGTTCCCTAGGTATAGCTCCATTGGTGCTCCGCCTGGGTTATTTGCGGCGTTTGAGGGCTCATGCTGACCTTCAAGACCGAACCAGCTACCGCAGCGCACGGGAACAATGGTTC
>JAESTB010000628.1 GCA_016763815.1 Arenicella sp. | reverse complement strand
TTATTTCCTAATTGATTGTAACTTTGCAAACCCTTCAATTACTACTAACTCTATGCGCTCTAGAAGCCTAGCTTCGATTTTCTTATCTCCAAGTTCAACTTTTTCAACGCTGATGGTTTCAGCGATTAATTGACCTGAAATTGTTTTTAGTGAGTAGCTTTCTATAACTTGATGGTAATCAGTCATCGCGAGTAGATGTTGTCTCATTACCGCTACAAACCCTTGTTTCCCAGTATTGAAAATTTCTTTTCCATCCCAACTCTCTTCATTACTGATAAAAACAAAATCATCCGCTAAGAACCTTTCAATGGCGTATATATCTCTGTTTACAGTAGCCGTACGAAACATCTCGACAGTAGAGTCAAAAACGGTTTTATCGATAGTGTCAGTCCTGATTGGACTGAGACTAATATCAGTCGTAGGAATCTCACAGGGTTGCTCAGATTGAAGCAGTTCTCCAGTTATTCCACATAGATGAACTTCAGCACTTGCCTGTGATGACACACAAAAATAAAAGAACGTTATAATTAAAATAAGACTCAGATTGTTTTTCATAGTAGTAAATTATTAGTGGTTTAAAGATATTTAGGAAGATAAAATTGAAAATAGCAGTCACGCAAATTTAGTTGAAATACAAACAGAGCGTTGAACGATTTAAGAATCGTTGTTAGTTTCTTTTTTTTCGCTTTCTTCGTTTCATTATAGCCAAAAAAACACAGGCAACTATCAAGATATAGAGCCAGTACATACCAACCTTATTCACTGAATCGGTAGGCATATCAAGCAGTGATGGAATAAGTGAAGTTGCAATGAAACTTGAAAACACCAAAGCTACACGTATCAGATTAGCCCATAATCTTTTTGATATTTTACGAGCAAAATAAAACCCTACAAAGATAAGAGCGGTACTGAATAACGCTATATCAAATGCCACAAAGTCCATTTTCAACTCATTATATTCGTATACTTTTCATACAACTCAGTTAAACGAGCTTCCAATTCAACAATATCCAATGCACTATTTTTTTGCTTATTTATTTCATTTTCAAGCGTTGGTATACTGTCCAAAAAAGCTAATTTAAAAGTATTGAAAATGCTAGCCATGCTTTCTTGATTTTCTTTTGTAATCACAATATCAAGAGAGATATAGTCGCCATCTCTATCAATATCCATATTCTCTATACCAGATGTACCAAAGCTACTTATCTCTCCATCAACTCTCAAGATAAAAGCTAATTCAGGGTAAGGAAACGCCTTAAGTTCAAGCCCCTTCGCAGCTAATTTTAATCCTTTGAAGTGCGGCAACATTTTTGCGGCGGCATCACGACCACCAAAATCGGCAGAGAAACCAATGCGAGTGTACTTATTTATCGTCATCTTTATCACGTCTTTTTCCAGCCCAAGGTTCTTTATTAAGAGGTCCAGGATTTGTTTCTACCAATTCACGTTCTGCTTTTAGTACCTCTTTACGAGAGCCTTCTTGTGTTCTAAGCAAAAAGCCATCATTGAGTTCTTTTTTTGTATAACGTGTATTCAAATCTTGTGTGACACCGTGCTTTAGAAAATTATCATCTTTATCGTATCGCTCGTATAAAATCGCAGGCTGATTGCCTGCCGTATTCCCATGTGTTCCATTAGTCTGTCTAGACTTAGAGCCACCATCATATACAAAAGACCCCGTTGCTTGTTGGTGACCGTTATCAGCCCTCAACCTACCGTTTGAATCTCTGTATGTATTGGGGGATACATAACCAGAATCCTGATTCGCATAGTAACCTTTCAGATTTGCATATTGAGCTGAATTAGCTTGCCCATTACTATGAATTCTTGGAACAATACCGCTCGGGTTCTCAGTAACTAGACTGGAATTAGACTGTCTACTTTTAAATAATCTAGTAGGGTTTAATTTACTAAAAGCTCCTCCAGCTCCAAAAGTAGCAGATGTTGTAGCAAATCTATTTAGAGCATCGGCATCACCATTAATCACACCTACCCCAGTTTCAACTAACCCTCGGCCTAATTCAGATCTGACATTACGGTCATGAAAACTTGCTAACGTGTTGCCAGTGCTTTTAAGTGATGTTCCTACATCGCTTAAATGTGCTCTTGAGTCGGCAACAACACCATATTCATTGAACTCAACACCGTATCCTTCTAGGCGACTCGCGCTACCAGATATACTGACATCAGCAACCGTATTAACCAGCCCGACGGCTCCACCTAAAATAGCATGAACACCAGCCCCAACGTTCATCATCGTAGCGGTAAAATGCCCCGATAATCCCCCTTGCTTACGATATGCCGTGGCACGATTATTAATGTAATCAACCTGGCTCATTAACCCATTCGTCATCTCAGCAAGCACAGGAGCATTGCCATCAGGGTCTACATAGACAGTCGGGTTTTGATAGGTATATAGATATTTATGAAGGCTTGGGGCTACATCTTGTTGCCCTTCCCATTTATCTTCTGAAATAAAACGTCCGTGTGATGGCAGGGCTGTTAATGCTATCAAGAACAGCAAAGCCAAGCGCTTTACGAGATTAACGTTCATCAGGCTACTCCATCATTTAGCATAAAAACTATTATACCCTTATTACCTTTAATACACACAGCCTCAAATTTTACTTATTCATGGTTTGATTTAACTTCTTAAAAATCCATTAAGTTAATTTTCAATTTGCCAAAACCAAAATTTCAATTACACCACGTAACCTCTTAAGTAGTTTTTGTCATACCCTTGTATTCCTATATAAAGAATCAAGGAATAAGTTCTGGGGGCCACCCATTAGTTAGGCATTGGCTCTTTAATGTGGCTGCTCCAGCAATTTGTTCCCAATTCAAGATTTGACCCCGTCTATTGGTGACCCCGTCTATTGGTGACCCCGTCTATTGTTAAACCTTGCTTAGCTACTGTAAGATAAACAGCGATAATTGATCGATGAATACTCTTACTTTTAATGGCAAATATTGACGGTTTGGGTAGACAAGATGAATCGCACGTTCATCTGCTTTCATATAATCTTGGAGTAATGGTACTAGTCTATTATTTTTCAATTCTGAATGGACAAGGAATTGAGCCAACCTCGCGACTCCAATATTGTTAAGGGCGGCTTCTTTTACTACCAGACCTATTCCACTAAATACCGGTTCTAATGCAACCTCTGAAATAGCGCCACCCTTACTAAATTGCCAACGATTATTTTCATGACCATAGGCTCGGATTAGCATGGTGCGATGTTGCTTTAAATCGCTTGGCTTGCGTGGCATGCCATAACTCTTAATGTAGTCTGGCGAAGCACAAATAACCCAAGGGTCGTTGATCAATTTTCTAGATATAAAAGAAGAGTTAGTTGGACGATCAAACCGTATGGCAACATCAATACGATTATCTAGCAGGTCGATATCGCCATCTGCGGGAAGAATCTGAGTATGTAGATCTGGGTAGTTGTGAATAAACTGGCTTAAAAAAGGGACGAGTATTTCTATTGAAAAAGCATCCGATGCAGCAATCCTAAGAGTACCTCGCGGATTAGTGCTAAGCTCCTTTACTAAGTTCTCAGCTTCATCGACTGAGTCTAAAATGTCACTCCCTCTGGAAAATAGTAACTCACCTACATCCGTTAGTGAAAGTGATCGTGTAGTGCGATTGAATAAGCGAACCTCAAGTCTATTCTCAAACCTAGAAATTTTTTTACTTACTCCAGATGGGCTCATGCGAAGCCTCTGCGCAGCACCCACAAAGCTGCCCGCTCGTACGACTTCAACAAACGTTGCTAAATCACTGATCGAATTCATATCACTAGCAGAACATATTAATGACATATTGTCATCAATATAGTTACAAAATGAAGATTAACGAATTATTAGGTGACTGATAAACTCAGTTTTGTTCTTAGTTTTAAGTGACTTATTTAGGAAGATCGATATGGTAACCATCGTTATAGCAGTCTTAATTATTATTATGCTCAGTGCATTAGGGATGGGCCTTTTTTTTCTGGCTAGAACACCCGTTGAAGGAGATAATGGTGGAAGTTTAGCGAGAGCCTTAACCTGGCGAATTGGCTCATGGATAGTGCTTTTTGGGTTTATTTTAATCTCAATAAAAGCTGGCTGGATTGAACCCAGAGAATCATTTCAAGCTGATACATCTAAGCAGTTTGAAATACCAACAGAGCAACTTGCTATCAATTCAAGTGATGGAATGCTGATGTTAACGGCTGTGCTGGGTACAGTTATAGGAATATTGCTGGTACTTCTCGGACGCAAAGGCAAACAAATGTGGATGTGGGTTTGGGGCTATGGACTTGTAGCTTGTAGCATATACCTTGGTATTACTATGAAATATGGAGTTAAGCTGTTTACGTATTTTTAGCCAAGTCGCTAAATAATATGTGGGCTATATGCTCGATATTAATAGATGCTTGGACTTCCCAGAGTTTAGTAGCCACTTTCTAGCTTGATGTCCCGAATTCACAGAGTCCTGGGGGTCAAGTCTAGTTATGTCTGCGTTTACTCGCCAATCGTGGCGCCATCTGTTGGATTTACCAACCAAGCCGCAATATCTTTTCCTAGAGTTTTAACGCAACGGCCAAGTACTGAGCATGAGCCCTTGTACCCTCCGAAAGCCCCTCCACCACTGCTACGTTTTCCCTTAAACGAAGCAACCTTTTCTCCATTTTCCCAAAGAGATCCTCTAACTTTTACAAATTTATGATGACCTATAAAGCCATTTCCCGAACTAACGGCATCCGAAATTTCCAATTTTAACGTTTTGCCTGAGGCCGATGTGCTTATTGATTCAACGAGATTAATATCAATCCCTTTTTTACCAGCATAAGACTTAGTGAAAGAGGCCAATTTACTACCCAAGGTAGTGCATTCATCAACAATGTTATTAGCGATGTCGTTATCTGCTTCGTAAGGCGATGAATTAGACATACTTATCTCTTGTGCGTTCACCAGTGAACAGACAGAAAGAAGCAAGGCTAGGCAAGTAAGGCTAGTTTTGAATTTCGATTTCATAATATTTCAGTTATATAATGCATGGTGCTAAAACTATAAGTTTGGAGCCATTGGGGTAATATCATAATAACGATACCAACTTTACAGCATAAAAGAGTGTTGTATATCGCTTAGCCTCAAAAAATATAGCTATTTTTTAAAAGGAACGGTTTAGTGGGCCACTCTACCCCTGATATTTATATTTTCTAACGTGCCTGCCCCAGTGATTTTTTCCCAATTACTAACATGGGTATATCGCTTATTCACACCTGATCGAACTTGAAATTTAAGGTGCAACGACACTTTAAGTTCTAGGGATACGTATTAAATTGTGAAATAAAATTGCATTCACAGTTCCAGACTTGACCCCGACTATTCAAATCCACGACTCATAAAAAATGTGCTTCGATATATCTAAGCTAACTGGCGGATAACTCACCTTCCAGCAACAATAAGAAAATACCAGGTGGCACTCCATCAACATCTGTATCGACCAGATCACAAGAGGTTGACCCAAGCCTATTAGGGAATACATCAGTTGGGCATTGAGTGGCGGATGTTGCGCCACGAGTATCAACAAAAAAGCCTATAGGCGCACGATCACAGAAACCACTCCCAGCGCTAGCTGAGAATGTACCGATATTACACAGCGATGCTGATGTCGCGCCGCTAAAGGCGAAACTACCGGCAGGGGCAATTTCACACGATGTAGCACCAGACACCGAAGAGAACCTACCGCTAGGGCAAAGCTCTGCGCTAGTCGCGCCTAAAATAGCAGAAAAGGAACCTGCCGGTGTCAACTGACACGCACTTTGCATAGTTACAGGGTTAAACCGCCCTACCGGACATTCTGTGGCTGAGCTTGCTTTGGCTGACGAAACAAATGTACCAATCGGCGCTGGCGTGCAGCTACTTTGAGCGGCGAGACTAAAGGTGCCAATGCTACAATCTGAAGTACTGGTTGCCCCCGCTGGAGTTCCAGTAAACGTACCGGCCAGAGCCTCAGCACAAGCACTCGCACCGCTTATCGCGTTAAAACTACCGGCAGG
>JAESTB010000627.1 GCA_016763815.1 Arenicella sp. | reverse complement strand
TATATTTGCGCTAAAGTAATAAACCTTGGTTGTTATTCCGCGCGAAATAAGATGAGCGCTTCAATTGGGGAATGAATTTTAAAGCTTAATAGATGGCTAAGTTTGGCAAATGGATAGGTGGTGGATTGGGATGGGCCTTTGGTGGTCCTATTGGAGCGTTGCTCGGATATGCTGTGGGCTCAATGTTCGACAGTGCAGAACGTGTTGATTTTGGCACTTTCAATGCTAGAGCTGGTCAGCCGAGGACTGGTGCTGGTGATTTTGGAGTGAGTCTCCTGGTGCTCTCCGCAGCAGTGATGAAGGCAGATGGCAAGATCTTAAAGTCTGAGCTGTCATATGTTCGGACCTTCTTTGAACGACAATTTGGCGAGCAGCAAACCAAAGAGATGATGCTTGTGTTTAAGGAGATCTTAAAACAGGACGTTGATGTTGCAAAGGTCAGCATGCAGATTAAGAACAATATGGACGTACACGCCAGACTACAGCTGATCCATTACTTATTTGGAATTTCGAAGGCGGATGGCCATGTCGACAAATCTGAAGTCGACCTGATTGAACAAATTGCCAGGTACTTTAATATCGGTCCTAGTGAATTCGGTTCGATTAAGGCTATGTTTTATAAGGATGCAAATACGGCTTATAAAATCTTGGGTATCGAGCCCAGTGCCTCGGACACTGAGCTTAAAAAGGCGTATAGAAAAATGGCTGTCAAGTATCATCCCGATAAGATAGCTCATTTGGGAGAGGATCATCAGAAGGCGGGTAAAGAAAAATTCCAAAAAGTCAATGATGCTTATGAAACAATTAAAAAGGAAAGAGGATTAAATTAATCTGAATTTGGGATAAGACCAGCTTGTCGGCCAAATTATCAACGAATTACGAATATATGCGAATGTGCAAATTGAGAAAAGTTCAAGCATTTTGCCCAGTAAATAATGATGGAACCTTTATTGCCACTGCTGAAGCCAGAAAGCCAGCCCCCTCCGTTCTCATCATACCGAGATAGAGAATCTTTTCAGACTCTCCTACATGCTCCCAAAGGGTTTGAATAATGTCAGAATGATAAGGCATAAACCCATTTGTAAATATGTAAAGGCTCCCTATAAGGGTCATACTTACAACGTTAGTTGCGTAGCAAAGGAAAGATATTTTCATCTTCAGACTCATAAATATACTTGCTCTGTAATGGGCATGTAACGAGACGGTAGAAAAACCCTCTGAAGGAGAGTTTCTTTCTCAGTTACTGTGTTTTGTTTTTCCATTGATCTAATCTGCCTGTTTAGCTCTATGGATGCAAGAACCTATTGATAGTCATCCTTCATGCCGCTATGTTTCCATAATGAGCGATCTTCTCGATATTATTGTTCGCAAGTTCCTGCCTGCAATTGATCTTGATAGTTGATCACAATCATCAACGTTTGATTGCAACAAAGGGGTCGGAAAAATAAAGGAAATAAAGGGGTCGGTGACAAACGCGAATGGGAGTCATTTGTCACCGACCCTTTTTATATTTTTTTGCGAACGAGGTTTAATTATCTCGTTGGGCAACATGATCCGAAGTAAAGAAAAGCCTAGCTACTCCAATACCATATGATCTAGATTATCAAATATTACTGATTCGTCTATATGGCTTGAATTCTTAGTGTTTTCCAATATGTACATTATAACTACGTTATACCGCTGAGAGGGCATCATGAATACCTTCACCGCATTTTTGACCCCAACCTTATTTACACTGCCCTTAAATTTAAACCCTTGCCTTTCAAAGTGCTTTGAGAACATTTCAGACCAGTCACTTAGAGATCCAGTCCCTGAATCAGGGTGTAATATAGAAATGTAGTCTTTATTTGATACCTGCTTACTATAATATTTGTAAATAGAGCTATTACTGTCATTAGATCGGTCCAACCTCTTTGGGCCATATTCTTGATTATTAAAGTAAATAACTTCTGGGGATGAATCTTTAAAGAACAGTAAGTATCCAACTACCAATACTACGATTAGGCCAACAACTTTGTACATTAAATTTCTCTGTTTGCATGTCTAAAATGGCGGAGCTACATTATATACACTGATACTGACGGGCAATGAAAAGTAAGCAATTTTTTGCCGATTTTAAAGTCATGAACTGGGCTCTTGGTACATGCGAGTTGTTAATGAAGCGATAGCGCGTAAGGTAAACCAAGAAGGCCATTGTGCCGGACATTTCTAAGAGGGGCAGCGCTGCTTGCTTATATGGTCTATGTTGAACTCACCTTCAATGTCTAATTCGCCCGAACCCTCGGATTACAATAAAGCAATAAAGGGGTCGGTGACAAACACGAATGAGAGTCATTTGTCACCGACCCCTTTTATACGGGTTTCGCTCTGTACTTAGACGAACTCCAGTATTTCTCACTAGTATGATCGCCCTCAACGTTTTTTTAAGGTAAGTAGGAGCATAGCTTAGAGTGCCGACTTGATATGATTAAGTCTAAATACGACAACCTAAGTCATATTTAGTCCCGCACTCGCCACTAGTCTTATACTAAAATATTTACCTCAACATTTGTTGCACGCGTGTTGATCGCGAATCGATATCGGGCGCGGTTAATGCGCCCCAGGTACGTTCCATTTGATCAAGTAGAGCGTCATCGCCAGACTGGCGAATGATGTTGTACACAGCATTGTAGGCCGAATCTAAAGCACCGACGATCCATCCGTGATGCACTGAACAGCATTCGCCGGCGAAGTTTAGGCAACCATCAAATTCTGGCGTTAGTAGTGTCGGATAAAGGTTTTTGAATTGCCCTGGGTTAAACATTGCAAAGGCGCCGCCGCCAGCATGATTGTCCCAAAACCAGGTTTTGGTGGTGACATCTGGGTCATATCCGGAAAACTCAGCCATAACGTCAACCTCTGGGTATAGATATTGAATTCCCTTTATGCACTCGTTGATCGCCTCTTCATCGGTTAACGCGCCTAAACGTTCTGCATCTTGAGCCCAACAGTAGACTTGTAATACCCCGGCATCGGCATCGTAACCATAGCTCGGATAGACTATTTGTCGGTTAGATCGATCAGAAGTGCCTACGCCTAAACCCGCATCTTGACGTTCGCTAAGGATGGCCCAAAACTGACTATCAAAGGTAATGAAAGCCTTAAACGAGGGCATATAATTTGATTCTCTTAGAGCCCTTGCCTTAGAAAAGGATAAACCTTCAAAGAAATCAACATTCGTTTGCCCGTTTAAATATTTGCCGTTTGGCAAGGTGCTAATTACATACGGAAACTGTTTTTCGATAGTCTCGCCTTGGCCACTATTATCTTTGACGGAAACCTTCATGCCGCCCAGACCGTCATACAATGACGAATCATGAACCGAATTCAATACTTGATGATTCAAAAATACCCGTTGCTTTGCGGGTGAGGCAGGCGGCGGCGTACTAGGAGAACTTTCTGCTTGAGGTACGCTTGCTGGAGGTTGCGCTGCGGCTGTGAGATTGTCTGGCGAATAGCCCTTTTGGTCGTTAGTACCTTTGATCATGCCGATTTGTTGTTGGGCGGCATATCCTACATCGGCGGTAACGCCAGACTCTAAATTCAATACCGCTTGGCAAGCATCAGGAAAGTTCTGCATTCCTTTATCAACCGTTAGCATGTAGATGTTTGGGTCGCTGGGGTCGTATGGGTTTGTACTACCGCCCCAATCGTAAACAGCAATCACCATCTCAACAAAGGATACCGAATACATGCCGGTGCCAACATTCAACGTCTCTAGATAGCTGGTAACGTTGTAAGACAAATTCGCGTCTTTGGGCCCCATTGACTCTTGGTAATATTCGCCCAACTGGCCTAACGTAAAGACGTTGGTTAAATATGCCCACATAGAGTAATTATCGAATGGCATCAGCAATGCGAATCCAGCGGCAAAAGACTCATCTAATGCTTTGATAAATTTATCATTAACTTTGTCCAAAATAACGTTAATCGGCAAATACTCAGTGCTTGTGGGGCTTCCCTGTGTTGTAGGAGTTACCCAAACCATCGGAATATCACCACCTTCATCAGTACCAAAATTAAGCGAGTTCAGACTGGAATCTTGCGCTTCGATAGGTTCTTGCATGTTGTTATAACGCATCCGTTGTACCGGAGAATCGTAATAAAACTTACGCCACTCAACCAGTTTGTCATTCATGTCGTTGCTTTTTAACACGGCATTAACCGCTAGGGCTAAATGTTGCACTGGTAACATATCTTCAGAATATTGTGGCAAGCGCATGCCACCCATCTCACCATATAAGCCGGAAGTTTGATCATTCGACGCATCGTAATTACTGGAATACCAAGTATCAATCCGGCCACCGACCCGCTCAGAACCTTCGAATATTTGGCTCTCTATGCCTAGCGATTGGAGAATCAGCCCGGCGTACATCCCCGCAAATCCACCACCGATGATCCCAACTACGGGTTGGTTTGACGCTACACAGTTGTTAAATCGTTCAGCTCCTCTGTTAGAGCGTTGCTTACTTAACGTCTCTAAATAATCGGTGCCATAGTTCTCGATGATCCAATTTGAGAAAGACCGCTTGATCGACCCTTGTTGGGTTTTGGTTTGTTTGGCAGAGCTGTCCTGCAAAGGGCCTTGATTGTGTGACTTAAATTGTAAGTAACTCATAATCTTTAGTTCTCCTGTAGTGGTTTTTTCTCGAGCATTTATTTGTCTTCGAGGCGATGAGGTTGGTTTGTCATATTTTATTGGGTAACCGGCATGATGCTTGTCCGATAGCCAGCAACCTCGCCACTATAGATTAGTGTGTCGCTAAAGGTGTATTACGCAATATTACACAGCGTGCGGTGCCTAACGTGCCCTAAGCAACGGATAGACACCTCGGCTCAACTAAGACCTCAGGAGGAAAGCGATGTTGTCTATACGTTTTCGTTGCCCAACTATCCAGCATCTAAAATTAAGGTTTCAGTACCCTATTCAGTATCTAGGCATTTGAATAAGGTGCGGGTGCCCGTTGCAGAAGGCCCGATATTCAGATGAAATAGCCTGAGCCTACGATCGAGCTGCCGCTGAATACTCTAGTTCTAAGGCCTTGGGCCGCTTGAAATGGAAGGCTCTAAGGTTATCTCAATGAGGGTACGACTTCGTTTGTATTGTAAAAAGAGACCTCAAATGTTGGGTTCTGCTTCGTTTGCGGTAATCGATATTCAAATAGATACGGTGGCTCCGCTCTAGTTGCTAGGGATGAAAGTTCCGTTTTACCCCAGCGTAAGTTTTATCGTAGTCATCTGCTTTAAAGAACTGTGTTCCGAACCCCAATAAGGGCTCGCCTTTAAACGTGATCCCTTGGCCTGATTTGCGATCGTAAAAGCTAACGTGCCGAATATCAGTACGATAGCCGTTCTCTTGCGGCCTGTTAAACCGCTTACCGTTGAATCACCTTAAAATACAACACACTATAGCCAACTTGGCCCAGCCAGAGTCTTTTGAATAAAGCTTGGGAGTAAGTCAAAATTCATGCAACAAGTAAAAACAAAGCCTCAGATCGCGCCACTAAGATGCGCCATATGAACAATATTATCGCCCCCCTTTTTTATCCATCTGCCAAGAGTAATATAAGGTAGGGCCCCACCAGCGAGCATTTGTGGAATCGCTATCACTCCATAGAAGTATAAATTTCACCTAAGCGCAAAGACAATCACCGAAAACACGCCGCCAGGCGCACCAGGAGCCGCGTAATTAGCATTGGACTTATGCTGTAAATAACTCGGAATAGACGATACATTTAAGATTTTCGCTACAGTATTGCCCACTAAATTGATCAAGAATCAGTTGAATACGTCTGCGCTATAGTCATGTTTTTCTATCAATTTGTTTAACCACATATCGGCCTCAGCCTTAGAGAGGTCATGCCGGCTCGCTTGAATATCGAGCAACGTTTGGCGAATCGCTG
>JAESTB010000626.1 GCA_016763815.1 Arenicella sp. | reverse complement strand
TGCCATTGATTTTCATCACCCAAACTACGACGCTAAAAAGTGCGACTAACCATAGAAACTGTTTTAAAAAATGAATTAATCGATCGTCGAAATCATTGTCGGTTTTAGCCGCTAAGACTTCAAGACGGCGCAGTACCACGAAGCGCACTAGGTAAAATGTCAGCATTGTCGACATTATCGCCAACACCGACTGCTCTAGTGCCGACAAGTTTATCCAAAGCTGTTGGAGCTGAGGACCTAGTTGTTTGAATGCATCCATAATGTCTAACGGTAAAGAGTATTTTTAAGACGCTTATAATAGAGTAAATATCAATCGAGAACGAGAGTACAACACTATCTGCAACAGTGGCTACCAAGCCTCGTCAGCGCCGAGTACAATATCAATAACACAAGCGATCTCAGGCCAGGCCGATATTACTCAAATCAAGCCCCCCAAGATTGGCGCCTCGGTCTCTGTGCAATCGAAAGAATCCATCCTAACAGCAAACCAACCAGTATTGCTCCAACACCTAATACAAACCAACGTTTGGCACTTTGGTCTTTGAGAACTTCGTTCTGTATTCGAATATCGTCGAGCTGCAATAACAATTGCTGGACCTCGGTTTCTAATTTAGCACTACGTTGTGATAAGTTGACCGCATCAGCCGATACCGCTTTTATTTGAGCAAGTTCCTGTGATGCCGCTGTATATTGGTTGGTCAATTGTGTGTTTTGTACAATTAATAGTTGATTCTCGTCTTGTGAGGTCGCCAACAATGTCTGCAATTCGCCCGGTTTAGAACGCAATTGCTTCAATTGACTTTCTAGGTATTTCAACCGACTACGGGCTGAACGATTGTCGCTCAAGAAACGCGTCAACATGTAACCAATCTTACCGCTACTGGTTTGCACTTGGCTATGACCGTTACCCGCATCTTCGCGGAGCACCTCTAAGCGAGTTCCACTGTTAAGTGAGTCTACAATTTTATTTTGAACACTTGGGCCCGTACGTAACATGACCTTAAAGTCGTCGGTAACGTAACGCGTCTGTGCGGCCACTATGGCACTAGCCGACAGAGCGGTGACAGAAATAAGAATAAGTGTGATTACTTTTAGTTTTTTCATTGTCTTGACGAGTAAAAATACATCGATGTAAAATCTATTATACCCAAGCTGCGGGCGCGTCAAACACAGATAGACAAATAGTTGCCCTTTATCGCCCCTAGCTGATGCCGATTCAGTCCAAGCCGGAATCTTTGAGCTTACGGGTAAGTGTATTTCGACCCCAACCGAGCAACTTAGCCGCATTTTGTCTATGGCCACCGGTGTGATCCAAGGCTACCTTTAGCATTACGCCTTCGAAACGCTTTAGCAGATCTTCCAAAACATCATGCTGCCCCATATTAAGCTTTTGACGTACTAGCTTTGCCAGCGCAGACTCCCAATCCTGGGCGGCAGCCTCGGCTGAGACCCCACGAAGTTCTTTTGGTAGGTCTTCAATACTGACTGACTTGGCCGGTGCCATGACGGTAATCCAACGACACATGTTCTCCAATTGGCGAACATTACCGGGCCAGTCGTAAGCCATCATCCGCACTAACGCTTGCTCAGATAGGACTTTCATTTCAACTTGAAGTTCTTCAGCACTGGTGCGCAGAAAACGCTTAGCTAATAACGGCACGTCTTCCGCGCGCTCGCGCAAAGAAGGAATATCAATCCGAATAACGTTTAATCTATGATACAAGTCTTCGCGAAAGTGTCCTTGCTCAACCTGTTTTTCTAAATCACGATTGGTGGCCGCCAAAACACGAACGTCAACCGATAACAGGTCACTACCACCAATCCGATAAAACCTACTATCGGACAGTACCCGCAACAAACGAGTCTGTAAGTCAGCGCTCATTTCGCCGATTTCATCAAGAAAAAGTGTACCACCGTCGGCTTGTTCAAACCGACCTTTGCGAAGCGCTTGCGCACCCGTAAAAGCACCTTTCTCATGACCAAATAGTTCTGACTCGAGTAGTTCGGCCGGAATAGCCGCTATATTGATCGCCACAAATGGTTTGGCGGCCCTTGGACTATGATGGTGTAGCGCATTCGCTACCAGCTCTTTACCCGTGCCCGACTGGCCACATACCATCACGTTAATATTTGATTTAGCCAAACGACCGATCGCTCGAAACACCTCTTGCATGGCTGGAGCTTCGCCAATGATATCAACATCGTCACTAAATTCATCTTCGTGGGTTATCTCGCCGCCCTTAGGCTCTGTCGCCCGCTGAACTAAACGCACGGCTTCATCTAAATCAAATGGCTTAGGCAAATACTCAAATGCACCACTCTCGTAACTGGCTAAGGCACTATCGAGGTCGGTATGCGCGGTCATTATAATTACTGGAATATCAGAGTGCTGCTGCTGTAAAATTTTAGCGAGCTCCAGACCACTAATCCCCGGCATCCGAATGTCGGTCATTAACACGTCAGGCGTATCCTGCTTAAGATGACTTAACGCAGATTCGGCATCTTCAAAATCGGTTACCTCAAAACCTTCGACTCGCAGCGCTCTGGCTAACACCCATCGAATCGATGAATCATCGTCTACTATCCAAATTTTATGCATATTTATTCTCCGCGCGCGTGCGATTCGCCATTTGTGTAGGGTAGGTAAATAGAGAAACAGGTTTTGCCATGATGATCCTCTAGTTGCACAACGCCATTATGACGCTGAACGATTTCTTGGGTAATAGACAAACCCAATCCAGTGCCTTCAGGCCTTCCTGTTACCAGAGGATCAAATAAATTATTACGTATTTCTGACGGCACACCGGGACCACTATCCCAAATTTTTATCTTTAAAACTTGACGGTGCAGTTGCTGGTTCAAGGTCACAAAACGTTCGAATTGAGTGTTAAAGCCAAGTTTGATCCTAGCCAAGCCCTTCTGAGCTTCGATGGCGTTACCAACTATATTCAGTACCGCCTGAATCATTTGTTCTTTATCAACTTTTATTTCGGGTAATGCCGGGTCATAAAAGCGCTCGACGTTGATGTGCTCTTCCGACTTCACCGACACCAAATGAAGCACATGCTCTAGCACTTCATGAATGTTTAAAAACCGCGGCTTAAGTTGTTGGCGTGACCCCATTACTCGGTCTACTAAACGGGTTAAACGATCGGCCTCCTTGATTAATATATCGGTCAGCTCCTTCTGCGAGGGTTCGACTAGCTCACGATCAAGTAATTGCGCTGCTCCGCGAATTCCACCCAAGGGATTTTTAATTTCGTGCGCCAGACCCCGCATCATCAACCTAAACGCCTGCTGGCGCTCCAATTGATTTTTCTCCTTCATAAAGCGTGAAATACGATTGATGACATTAAGTTCAACCAACACCGATGGTTTTATACCCTCTATATTGGTGACACCCGATAAGGTCATATCAACTAGCGTCTCCTGACCAGCAACAACAAGAGCTACCTCACGCAAAGTGTATTGAGCATTGCTCTCTAGACACTCTCGAATACACCTCTCGACAGACTGGTCTGCTATCAAACTTACGAACGGCTGCCCCACCAGGTTTCGACGACTCTGGCAAAATAACGTTTCTGCTGAAATGTTGACCAACTCAACCTTGCTTTGGCAATCAATTAAGATTATCGCGCATTCTAAGCTTTCGATCAGGGATGCATAGTTCATTGCTGGATCCGATAGTTCATAGCTTGATTCGACAGCTCATTTTTTGATCAACCTTTTTATTTGACTCATTATTTAACGCCAAGGCAAAGTATCCAGCATATGACCTGTTGCACCAAAACGGTGCGCCGCAGTCTAAAAAAACGCCTCGATCTCTCGAGGCACTTTCTAACACCTAGCTAGCAGCTATAAGACATCTCGAATTCTATCGGGTGAGTTGCCATACGCAAAGCATCAACCTCGGCTTGCTTAAGCTCAATGTAAGCGTCAATTGCGCTGTCAGTAAATACGCCACCAGCGGTTAAGAACTCGCGATCGTTATCTAACGCGTCAAGAGCGTAATCCAAGCCTGCCGCAACAGTTGGGATTTTCGCTTGCTCAGCCGCAGGCAATTCGTACAAGTCTTCATCAGCCGCATCGCCTGGGTGAATCTTGTTTTTAATTCCATCAATACCCGCCATTAACATAGCCGCGAACGCTAAATACGGGTTGGCCGTTGAGTCAGGGAAACGAATCTCGATACGACGACCCTTAGGGTTAGTAACGTACGGGATGCGACAAGAAGCAGATCGGTTGCGTGCAGAGTAGGCAAGTAGCACTGGCGCTTCAAATCCTGGCACCAAACGCTTATAGCTATTGGTAGAGGCATTGGCAAAAGCGTTGATTGCTTTTGCGTGCTTGAAGATACCACCGATGTAAAACAAAGCCGTTTCACTCAAACCACCATAGCCGTCGCCAGCAAACACATTTTCACCATCTTTAAAAATTGATTGATGAACGTGCATACCAGAACCGTTATCACCAACGATTGGCTTGGGCATGAAAGTAGCGGTTTTACCAAACATGTGGGCCGTGTTATGAACTGCATATTTGAAAATTTGCACTTCGTCCGCTTTTTTGACTAGCGTGTTGAATATAGTACCTATCTCACATTGGCCAGCGGTCGCTACTTCATGATGATGTACTTCGGTTGGGCAGCCCATGGCTTCTGATGATTGACACATCGCAGCACGCAAGTCGTGCAACGAGTCTACTGGAGGCACTGGGAAATAACCGCCTTTCAAACCCGGGCGATGTCCCATGTTGCCGCCATCGTAAGACTTGTCTGAGTTCCAGCAAGCTTCTTCAGAATCTATCTCGAAGAAAGTTCCACGCGGGTCGGTAGAATAGCGAATGTCGTCAAATACGAAGAATTCATTTTCTGGACCAAAGTAAGCCGTGTCGCCGATACCGGTCTCGTTGAGGTAGGCTTCAGCACGCTTAGCGATCTGGCGAGGGTCTCGCTCGTATCCAGCCATGGTGCTAGGCTCGATAATGTCACAACGAATATTAAGTGTTTTATCTTGAAAGAACGGATCAAGCACTGCGGTTTCGACATCAGGCATCAATATCATGTCTGATTCATTAATTCCTTTCCAACCGGCGACCGAAGAACCGTCGAACATCTTGCCTTCCACAAACGTATCTTCGTCGACTACGGATGTAGGTACAGTTACGTGTTGCTCTTTTCCGCGCGTGTCGGTGAAACGAAGGTCGATATACTTGATATCTTCATCTTTTATCTGTTTTAGTACGTCTGAAACTGACATTACTTTTCCTCAAAATATGGATTAAATTTAATCGGGCACGTAACGCACTGCAGTTTGATTACGCACTCATTAACGGCGAGTCTCTAAGCTTTAAGTTGGACACCCAGATATTTAACGTTTTAATATCTGCGTAATTTATAAAAATTAAACACTGAAATTACCGATTGCTTTACCGCTGAAGTTATTCAGCAACAAGATAGTAGCAAACATCATGCCAACTTAACCAAGGCAAAACTGACTAAAAACAAGCCTAAAACCGGTTTTCTTGTTGACGTACCACAAAGTGTTGCACCAATATTGCGCAGAGAAAACCATGAGGCACCAATATAGTGCAATTTAACTAAAAATCAATCTCAAGTGTTTCTTTCACGATCTCCATCGCGGCGATACTAGTAGATTCTTTAACACCTGGCAGGTTCAGCAGCTCGCCCTCCAATAGATCTCGATAGGCGGACATATCTTTAATACGTGCCTTTACCAAGAAATCGAAGCTCCCGGTTACTAAGTAACACTCTTGCACAGACGGCACCTTCTGAATAGAGCGCCGGAAGTCTTCAAATGTTTTCTTGCTGGTTCGGTCGAGACTGATCTGCACGAACACCACTAAGCCTCTGTCTAATTGTTTAGCGCTAAGTCGAGCTGAATAGCCCTTGATATAACCTGCGCGCTCAAGCTTACGCACTCGATCTATACAAGGAGTAGTGGTCAGACCAACTCGCTTACCAAGGTCGGTAAACGAAATTCGACCATCGCGCTGCAAGACGCTCAGGATGTTACGGTCATACTTATCTAAAAGGATACGTTCTTGCATGACACTCTTGCCTGCCCAGATCATCAATAGCAGTCATAATCACTGCTATATCTATTAATTTAATTGAATATTACTGCATAAATCAAAATATAACCAGATATTAGCTTAAACGCCACTATGGTCAGCAGTATTATTTAGAAATAACTGATTAACACAATAGCGACACAAATGAGGATTCGAAAATGAAAATTGGTGTACCTAAAGAGATTAAAAATCACGAGTACCGTGTAGGCCTAAGCCCAGCCAGTGCTCATGAATTGATAGCGCATGGACATGAAGTTACTATCGAGACTGGTGCGGCGGCCGGTATTGGCTTAAATGATGATGTTTACCAAAGCATGGGCGTCAAGATTGCTAACTCAGCCGAGTTAATTTTTGCCGAAAGTGACCTGATTATTAAAGTTAAGGAGCCTCAAGCCACCGAGTGCTCACAGCTTAATAAAGGCCAGTTACTGTTCACCTATCTGCATCTTGCTCCAGACCCAGCTCAAACCGCAGCTCTTTTAGAATCGGGTGTTACAGCCGTAGCCTATGAGACTGTTACCGGGCCAAACAACTCTTTGCCTTTGCTGGCGCCAATGAGCGAAGTCGCTGGTCGATTATCAGCACAAGCTGGCGCACATTGCCTAGAGCGGGCGCAAGGCGGCAGCGGCGTATTAATGGGCGGCGTTCCTGGCACTGAACCGGCCAACGTATTTGTCATTGGCGGCGGCGTTGTT
>JAESTB010000625.1 GCA_016763815.1 Arenicella sp. | reverse complement strand
ACCTCCTCTTATGGCTTAGGTGAGACTGTTGTGCAAGGTTCCGTTAACCCTGACGAATTCTACGTACACAAACCGACTCTAGCCGCAGGTCGCCCTGCCGTTGTACGTCGTAATTTGGGCAGCAAGTTGATCAAAATGATCTACTCAAACGAGACTACCGCTGGCCGCTCGGTTGATACCGTTGATGTAGATGTAGCTGAGCGCCAACAGTTCTCGATTGATGATGCCGATGTTGAATCATTGGCTAAGCAAGCACTTATCATCGAAAAACACTATGGCCGTCCGATGGATATCGAATGGGCCAAAGATGGTGATGATCAGCAACTGTATATAGTTCAGGCTCGACCTGAAACAGTAACCAGTCAGGCTGACGTTAACGTTAAAGTTACTTACAAGCTAAACCAACAGGGGAAAGTGCTCGCCGAAGGCCGATCAATAGGCCAACGTATTGCCTCAGGCAAGGTCCGCAAGGTACTGAGCATCGACCAAATGGACATCGTGCAAGAAGGCGATATCTTGGTTACTGATATGACTGATCCCGACTGGGAGCCAGTGATGAAACGAGCCGCGGCGATTGTTACTAATCGTGGTGGCCGAACCTGTCACGCGGCAATTATCGCGCGTGAACTCGGTGTCGCCGCAATTGTTGGTTGTGGTGATGCCACGCAGAAGCTCGAAGATGGTGCGCCAGTGACTGTTTCTTGTGCTGAGGGCGATACTGGCTTTATCTATGCTGGCGAGCTCGACTTTGAAAAACAAGTCACTCGCTTAGATAAAATGCCGGATATTCCATTCAAAATTATGCAGAACGTGGGTAATCCAGATCGCGCATTTAGTTTCGCGCAGCTACCACACGAAGGTATTGGCTTAGCGCGTTTGGAATTCATCATTAATCGCATGATTGGCGTACACCCGAAAGCACTGATCGAATACGATACTCAGTCGCCAGATGTAAAAGCCATTATTGACGAGTACAAAGCCGGCTACGACTCCCCTACTGACTTCTTCGTTAAGAAACTGTCAGAAGGAATTGCCACGCTGGCTTGTGCCTTTAGTCCCAAGCCAGTAATCGTACGCTTGTCTGATTTCAAGTCGAACGAATACGCGCATATGGTCGGCGGCCATGACTACGAGCCCAACGAGGAGAATCCGATGCTGGGCTTTCGCGGTGCGTCTCGTTACATTGCGCCGAGTATGCAAGATTGCTTCGAGCTGGAATGCCAAGCAGTTAAGTACGTTCGTGATGAGATGGGCTTAACCAATATTGAAATCATGATCCCATTCGTTAGAACCACTAACGAGGCATCTCAAGTCATTGATTTGCTCGAGAAAAATGGTTTGAAACGTGGTGAAAACGGCCTTAGAATAATCATGATGTGCGAGCTACCAGCGAATGCGCTACTAGCTGAAGAGTTCTTAGAATATTTCGACGGTTTCTCGATTGGCTCGAACGACATGACTCAGCTAACACTCGGCTTAGATCGTGACTCAGGTATCGTCTCTCATCTTTTCGATGAGCGTAATCCTGCGGTCATGAAAATGATATCGATGGCGATTGAGGCCTGTAATAAAGCGGGTAAATACGTCGGCATTTGCGGTCAAGGCCCGAGCGATCATCCTGAACTTGCCGAATGGTTGTTTGCGCAAGGGATTGATTCGGTATCGCTTAATCCTGATTCAGTTGTCGAAACTTGGGAGCGTTTAGCTAAGTTATAAGCTCGCCATGTAGCCTAGTGCGGGCTTCACGCTTCGCCAGTGACTCGAGAGCTAGTAACAATTTGATAGTGAAAACACCTCGGTCACCCGAGGTGTTTTTTTACATGGGCGATATTATTTTGACGGTACGATTGCTGTCGTGCATTTACCTAAAGTAATATCTTCAACAAAAAGACCGCAGATCTAGTCCCAAAATAGGGTCCAAAAATGAGGTTCGCAATGAATCTAAGCCTCGGTTGCTGTTTCTTAATCTTGCTATTTTTACCGGTGCTTAGCCATTGGCCTGTAAGTGCGCGACAACCTTATCACCAAATTCTTCGGTCGATAGCATCGTCACTCCGCTGCCTGGTTTTGACAAATCTGAGGTCGAAAAGCCATCAGCAAATACGCTTTGCATTGCGTCCCATACATTGCGAGCCTCATCAATCATGCCGAAGCTATACTCCAACATCATCGCCATAGAGCCAATCATTGAGTAGGGATTAGCCACCTGCTTACCGGCGATATCTGGCGCCGAGCCATGCGACGGTTCGTAATACGCTTTACCGTCATGGCCAAGACAGGCCGATGGCATAAGTCCTAGCGAGCCCAAAATGCCGCCACCTTGGTCGCTCAAAATGTCACCAAACATGTTCTCCATTACCATTACGTCAAATTGCGTTGGGTTTAAACATAAAGCCGTCGCGGCGGCATCAACTAGGTTGTGAATTACAGTTACATCTGGGTATTGAGGTGCGATTTCTTCCAGTACTTCATTCCAAAGGACGCTTGATTTCAATACATTACTTTTATGAATATTATGCAGAATTTTTTTACGACCTTGGGCAAGTTTGAAACCCCGGTGTAAAATATTGCTGATTTGTTCTTCGTCGTACTCTAATACTTCACGTACGAAACGCTTGCCGTTTTCATCAACACCGGTTTCTTTTTCGCCAAAATACAAACCGCCAACCAATTCACGCACCATGATCATATCGATGCCGTCGCCAATAATTTCGGCTTTCAACGGAGAGAAATGCGCCAGAGCCTTAGGTAAATACACTGGCCGAAAGTTGGCATAGGTATTGAGACGCTTACGCAAGGGCAGTAAAGCACCGCGTTCAGGTTGCTCGTCAATCGGGATTTGCTTGGAATCTTCATGGTTCAAACCGATTGGGCCTTTAACTACCGCATCAGCAACGTCAACTAACAGCTTAGTTTCTTCGGGAAATGAGCTTCCGTGACTAAACCATGCACCCGCACCAAATGGTGCTTCTACTAATTCAAACTCTATATCGTTACGAGCTTCGATGACTTTAAGGACTTTAACGCCCTCTTTCATGATTTCAGGGCCGATGCCGTCGCCAGCCAAAATGGCAATTTTATATTTATTCACTGTTAATGCTGTGGTTAGTTGTTCGAATCGCGCTGAATTCTAGCTGATTTTCGACCGATCTCGAAGTAACTAACGAGAAATAACGACCTTATTACTTAATATACCCAGCATAAGCATGAATAAATTAGTAATCTGCCATGTGAGACCTCAGCATAATCAACTACGTGAGATTTATTTCATCATCGGCTGTTCTATACTTAGGCAACCGAAACTAACAAAGCAATATAATGAAATCTCAAAACCTCCTAAGAAAGTCGATTACCATCGCGCTGTTTACCGGCGCAAGTATTATGTCAGTCAATGCGTTAGCTCAAAACGACGCTAAGTTAAGTTATAAAACTGAGAAGATCACCGACACTATTTATATGCTGTCAGGTGAAGGTGGCTTTACCGGTGGTAATGTCGGCTTAAGCGTCGGTAGCGACGGCGTTGCAATGATCGATAACGGTCTTTCCAGTACCATCGATATCTTAAAAGCTGAGATCGCCGAGATTACTGAACAACCAATTGACTATCTAATCAATACTCATATTCATGGCGACCACATCGGCAACAACCATATCTTTGGCAAAGACGGTGCCAGAATCGTAAGCCATGAAAACCTAAGAGCATCGCTTATAAAAGACGAAAAAAACGGCGGTCCGGCATCATTCCCAGTGCTTACATTCAACGACCAAATGACAATTCACCTAAACGGTGATGCGGCACAAATCATACATTTTGACCACGCACATACTGATGGCGATGCGGTAGTTTATTTTAAAAATGATAATGTTCTGCACACAGGCGACATTATGTTCAATAAGGTCTTTCCCTTTATTGATGGAAACAATGGCGGCAGCGTCGATGGCGTTATCCGAGCGCTAGAAGGTATTGCCGCGATGATCAATGACCAGACTAAAGTCATTCCAGGTCATGGTCCATTGGCGAATAAGGCAGATGTGCTGCGTACATTGGCAATGGTAAAGGACGCCAAGTCATTAGTCGGCAAAATGGTCGCCGCTGGTAAAAGTAATAGCGAGGTACTGAAAGCTAACCCGCTAGCCGTCTATGAGTCTTATAGTTGGGGCTTTATCACAACCGAGAAGATGACCGAGCAAGTGTTGACGGGGTTCGCGAAATAGACGTTGTTGGTCAAAAAAAGCCTACTGGCAAATCACGGTCGGTGGGCTTTTTGATGTTTGAATTAATGTTTTAAATCAGGCGTTCTTTTATCTAGCGCTAAACCTCTAGCTCGTTTTCGCTGACTAAGATGCCGTTGTTATCGGAATAAACCCAATTGCCGGTGCGAATAGTCTGCCCAGCAAAGCTGACATCAACGTTCAAATCACCTAAGCCTCGCTTGTCGGTTTTCATAGGATGAGTATTCAACGCCTTCACCCCCAGTTGAGTGGCCGCTATTTCGTCACAATCTCGTATGCAGCCGTTGATGACTAAACCAGCCCAGCCATTGCTAGCGGCCTTCTCGGCCAACATGTCACCTAAAATGGCCCGGCGCAGAGAGCCGCCTCCGTCCATTACGATAACCCGACCATTACCAGGCGTATCCACTAGCTGTTTAACGATTGAATTGTCTTCAAAGCATTTAATTGTTATTACCTCGCCATGAAAGCTATCGAGCCCGCCATAATTATTAAAAATGGCATCTAAAATGCCTATCTTACCAATCGCAATCTGCTCTTCGTAAGCATCACAAAGATCTGGGGTAGAAATTTTATTAGTCATTTTTTTCTCACATTAGCGTGCTCGAAGGGGCAGTGACGACACGCGTTGCCACAGCACCTGCCGCGCGCAGAATGATAGGCTTGCGTAAACACCATGAAGCCATTTTCCATGTAGTAATGGAGGTCTTCTTTAAGCACTGGAATTGGCCATCGAGGCCCATCTGAAGTCGTATCGTCGGCCATGGCGGTATTATCATTTTGCATAAATTAATACTAATCGAGACCCCAGCATAACTCAGGGGCCTCGAATCTAGTTTCTAACCTTTTTAGAGTTGCTTTGTGGTCGGGTTACAGCCACTTAAGTACTGCGACGGTATTGCCCGCCGACCTCGAAGAATGCATCTGTTAGTTGCCCTAACGAGCAGTGCCTTACCGCTTCCATCAAGGCTTCGAAGCCGTTGCCATTGTCACTTATGGTTTGCTTTATGCTCGCCAATATTTGTTCTGATTGATCGGCATGACGTTGTTGAAAATCAGCCAGGCGCGCAATCTGATTTTGCTTTTCCTGATCGGTCGAGCGCGCCAGTTCAACCTCAAACTCTTCTTCTTCGCCATCGGGTAAAAAGGTATTTACGACAATTAGCGGGTAACTACCATCGTGTTTTTTAGTTTCATACTTCATCGACTCTTCTTGGATACGACTGCGTTGATAACCCGTCTCCATTGCACCCAACACACCGCCACGATCCGAAATTCTCTCGAATTCTTGCAGCACCTGCTCTTCGACCAAATCGGTAAGTTCGTCCACAATAAAAGCCCCTTGGTTCGGGTTTTCATTTTTTGCCAAACCAAATTCTCGGTTAATAATCAATTGGATAGCGAGTGCTCTTCGTACCGACTCTTCGGTCGGCGTGGTAATAGCCTCGTCGTAAGCATTGGTGTGCAGGCTATTACAATTATCATTAATCGCAAGCAAGGCTTGTAAGGTGGTGCGAATGTCGTTGAACTGCATTTCTTGCGCGTGCAATGACCGGCCCGAGGTTTGAATATGATATTTGAGCTTCTGGCTCTTGCTATTGGCACCGTATTTTTCACGCATAGCGACCGCCCAAATACGACGTGCGACACGGCCGATAACCGTGTATTCAGGATCCATACCATTAGAAAAGAAAAACGACAGATTGCTGGCGAAATCATCAATGTGCATACCACGCGCAAGGTAGGTTTCAACAAAGGTAAAACCATTCGACAAGGTAAACGCTAGTTGAGAAATCGGATTGGCACCTGCCTCAGCAATGTGATAACCCGAAATTGACACCGAATAGAAGTTTT
>JAESTB010000624.1 GCA_016763815.1 Arenicella sp. | reverse complement strand
TATGATCACGCCAAAATGAATTGTCCTCATGGCCAAGAACATCACCCGCCGCATCACTTGCCTCATGGTCGGTCACAGCCGAGGTGAAGTTCAGGTTTAAACCTAACTCTTCAGATCCTTTAATGATTTGTTGGCGCCAGTCTGTGTGAATTTCGCCGGATAAATAGACAGTTAATTTCATAGTTTTTACTAAATAGTTTTCTTATAGGGGTTGTTAACAACGGTGTCGGCATAAATCTGGTTTGACAATCGTTGGCCTGAGATGGCTCAGGCAAGGTTAAAGGCGCTACCGTACGCAAGCAATTGCGTTGCATGTAAGAATCAAGACAAAATGGTTGTGTAATTTTCGACGCTGCTATTTCAAAAAACGTGTAAAGAGCTACAAGACGGATTAGTTTTAGTCGCTGATTTATTAATTAGGACCCTATAATTCCGATTCTGTGCAATCTCTTGCTTTAGCAAACTTAACCCATTGGTATACAAATTTAATGATAACTTTGTTGATTAAAAGAGATACAGCAAAAACAAAACCTGCTCGAATAATACATGTTGTATCTGACAAAAAAATATTTCCTAATAGCAGAGGGATCTGGCTACAGCGCAGAAAAGTCACCTCGTCGCAGAAGTCTCCGCATAAGTAACATTTTGAGTCTCCAGAGCATGATCGGTTTTTTGGGTTACAGCTTGGGGCAACAACGAAGGCAGGTGAAAGGGAACTTGTGCCCGGGGAAATCATGATGTTAATTGGCAACTTGTTTCCAGAAAACACAATCGAAGCGCCCCGATCAACCCGGCGGCTTAGATTCAGCGTAAATCGTTGCTACGAGTAAAACCAATAATAGACAGTAGAGGAATAGTGCTCTCATATTTTATTGCCTCGGGTCTCGGCGATATCTTGACCTTAGCAGATTGTAATTGACCTATGTGAATAAATATACGGAAGAAATCTGGACCGGCTTGAGCATACAGTTTAAGTACGGACACTTTATAATCGGTGTTGACAAATTAAGTGTTCATATTTCGAGAATGAATACTTACAAAGACCATCGCTTGGCGTTTGAAATTATTAGTTATGCCGCTATTCGACTTTAGTGTATTAAGTTTGGCCCTAGACATTCGCACCTCGCTGTCCCATCAAACAACGCGTGTTGGAGTGCGAGTGACGAGACGCTTCAAATCTGCGAATCACGCTCATCACCTTTATATGCGTCTTAGAAAATGACGTGTAATAGAGAGTAATATTCCCTGTAATTAGTTCTTGTTATTTTGTTTGATAGATATTCGACAATAACTTTCAAGGAGTAATCATGATGGCGACTACCGTACTAGACTTAAGCAAACCGCTGATCAACGAGCCAGCCCAAGCTAGAACTGGGGTTCCTACTTCGTCACTTGGCCCTCTTGAGCGTTTTATTGGAACATGGACCAATCAAAATTTGCCAAATCAAAATGATGATGGTGTAAGGCAAGGATTGATCGAGTCCGTTGGTAATATCTTTACCTGTAACGAGACTTATTCAGATATGCAAAGCTGGGTAAACGGGTCGCTTCGATCTGCTGATCGCGTGCTTAGTAAATTTAATATTCAGCCGCTGGTAGATGATAGTTCTAATACCGATTGCACTCCAAAAGAGGGTAGCTAGTCATGCCAAACGCTAAAACATTTACCGTTGCTGACTATCTACTTACAAGGCTTAAGCAGTTAGAGGTAACCGAACTATTTCAAATACCTGGCGATTACGTTAAAAACTTTACTCAAGCGCTCGAAAAATTTGACGGCATAAAGACGATTGGCACTTCAAATGAATTAGATGCTGCTTATGCAGCGGACGCCTATGGACGTACTCGTGGTTTGGGTGCGGTATCGTTACAGTATGGAGTGAGTACTTATAGCGCTTTAAACGCGATTGCCGGAGCGTATGTTGAACGTAGCCCTGTGGTGGTGATTAGCGCAACACCGGGGGCTAATGATCGAAAAATTGGCGATATGTACAACGTTTTATATCATCACTCCACTGGTAATCTGAATGCCGACCAGGAGATTTACAAGCATGTGACAGTTGCCACTGAAACGCTTAGCACGTCAGTTGATGCGCCAGAAAAGATCGATAATTTATTGATAGCAGCAATTACTCATCAACGGCCTGTTTACATTGCTTGCTATAAAGAAGTATGGGCGGAGCCATGTCCAGAACCGTCGAACAAAGTGCTTAAACCGAATGTCACTAAAAGTGAGCCTGCTGCGCTAAATAACGCAGTGGAGCAAGCATGGGTGCAAATAATCAATGCTGAGTCTCCTATGATTTTTGCAGGCGTAGAGTTACTACGCCATGGTTACTCTGATTTATTAGAAGAGTTAATCGACGTAAGCGGCATGCTCTACACCACCACCAGTCTCGGTAAAACTGTAATAGATGAGCAAGGCGATAAGTTTATCGGCACGTACTCCGATGTTGCGTCGATACCTCAAGTTGTCGAACAAGTTAAACAAGCGGATTGTTTTATTGCTCTAGGCACTATCATTACTGATGACTATTTATGGTTCGTTGAGAATAAATTTGCCAACACTATCATGTCGACCACCCAGGAGATGCGCGTTGGTTACTACACATATCAGAATGTCACAACACGAGATTTTATTAGCGCTTTAATCAAACGTTTTAAACACCACGAAGCCTATCCATTGGCCGTAACGGCACAGTGTCAACCACCGTTCCCAGAACCTTGGGCGTCGAATTCAGATCCTAAATACCAAAACGACCCTGAGGTCATCACCTTCAATCGTTTCTTCGAGCATTCAACTCAGTTTCTTAAAAAGAATAAGATGCTCGACGACATTGTTATGACCTTAGGGGTTAGCTCTTCAATGTATGTGGCAACCAATGTTTATGGCATGCGGAAAAATAGCTTCATCTCCACGGCAGCGTGGCAGTGTATTGGCTATGAAACCGGTGCGGCATCGGGCGCTCAACTTGGCAGCGGCAAGCGCGCATGGACCATCGCTGGCGACGGCGGTTTTATGATGATTTGTCAGGCCTTGTCAACGCTTGCGCGTTACAAACTCAATTCAGTCATCTTTGTGATGAATAATGGTGTCTATGCGGTGGAGCAAGTATTCGTTGACCTTGATGCGTTCAAAGAAGGCAGCGAGTATAAATTTGATGAGTTCGACATCTTACCTAAATGGGACTATCACGCTCTAGCTAAAGGCTTTGGCGCACATCATCATCGTGCCGAAACACTAAGCGAGCTAAACCACGTTCTCGACAAACTTAAGCGAGACACTGATCG
>JAESTB010000623.1 GCA_016763815.1 Arenicella sp. | reverse complement strand
TTTTGCCTTCAGGAAACCAGATTGCGCCTTTTAGAATTCGTTTATCATCTCCCTCATAGCCACCCAGTGCAGGAGTACCGCGGGTGAGATCGACGAACTCCAAATCCATCTTGCCAACTGAATAGTCAGATTGATTTAGTCTCACCATAGACAGGCTATTTTCAGCTAGATCTTCGGGTGCATTTATCAGCCACAAGCCGAAAAATATAATTCCCACTGTAGCGCAAAACAGAACGCTCCATTTAACAATAAATTTTAATATCTTCATTGGCTGATCTTAACATGAGGTGGCTCTGAATGAGCCCGATCTTGTTCTCTTCGTCGCCTGCTTCGAGCATTCGACTTTTCTTATTGTAAAGTCACTATGCCGCATCGGCCGTAAAGCAACCGTTGCTATAAAACTGTTTCTAGCCATCTGATGATATGGAGTAATTCGGCCTGCCATTTTCGACCTTAACACTATCCATTTTAGTACTTAGTTTTTAAGCGTTTTTATAACTCAAACTTTTTTGAATCCAATTTATTAAAAATGGCATCTAAGTTTACGTAAGCAGCAATCATGCAGCTAAAAAAACATAACTGGAAAAACAATCTCATGAAATATTTATCAATCAGCCTAGCACTCATCGTAACTTTATTAGCAAACCAAGCGGCATTTGCTGAACTAAAACAGATTACTCCAAGCCCTACTTCGGGAATTGAAAAAATCGTCGTTGTTGCGCAACCAGACGTGGCCAATTTTGAAATTTTTAGCCTAAAGCGTAGCCAGCGGGCGATACACCAAATAATGGATATCGTTGCTACTAGCCTAGACAGCGACAACACAGTAACTGTTCAACAATCTTCAAAAACTGACACGTCAATTTAATGCGTGTTAGCACGGTTGAATACTTTAAATCGGAGGCTTATACGAGCTCCGATTGTTCACAAAAGGATGTAACTTTTAAATTGGATGCTAGCTAAACAGCATCCAATTTATTGCGGTCTAATTAAGCCTCATTGATTAGCCCCGATTGCTTAACTACAGCACTAAGCTAACCGCCACTTTGATTATCGATAGTTCGTTGCTGAGCAATTTTTTCTATTTGCTGACGCAGTTCAGCGTCCTTATTAAGCATCTGCATGAAGTCCTTAGTATGGAGCACTAAAAGCTCACTAAAACCGTCCGAAATCACACTGGCTATGCGCGGTTTTTGTTGCAGTAAGGCCATCTCTCCGAAACAATCACCACTTCCGATAATAATGGTTTGCTTATCCAGCACAACTCGGATGGCACCCGACGAAATAAAATACATGGCATCTGGCGGCCCGCCTTTTTCGAAAATAACCTCGCCCGGTAGAGCTAAGCTGGGTTTCAACAATTTGGCTATATCGTGCTGGGCAGTTTGATCCAAATTCTCAAAGAAGTGCATTTTAGACACAAGCGTTTTTGCGTCTAGACCCAAATCGAGATTGAGTTTTTGATTTAACTCTTGATAGCGCTCGCCCATACCCTCTTTTAATTCACTGGCAACTTCTTTGCTAATCAGTGAACTGGCCAGCATGTCTTTGTATTGGTTCTGTTCTAATCGCATAGCGGTTTGTTGTAGCGCCCTTTTCTCGAGTGCTCTGGCATACTCTGGGTAGCCAGCGCGAAGCACTTCTAGTGCCTGCTCAGTTTCGAGATCGCGACATGCTAATAATTTCTGTAGTTTGGTCGCCACGTCAGAGCCAACCATGTCGGCGAGTTGGATTACAACGTTATCTCTGAGTTCATGTAATACCGTGCACTCGGCTTCCAAGACCTGAAAGCGGCTGGCTAAATTATTTGCCAGCATGGGTGAATATCCAAGCGTGCGTTGGATCCTCATGGCCAGTTTAGTATGCCAATGAAAACCGAGTTTGCGGCGATAATCATCTAGATAGGCATCAAGCCCGTGATGTTTGATGCTATCGCTTAGATCGGCTGCCTGGCGGAACAAACTACGTGCGGTATCAGCAGAAACCTCACCCCGATCCAACATCTGTGTGTAGGCTTTGTTCTCGTTCATACAAACCATACGTAAGCCAATCAACAGCCAATCTTCATCGCTTAAATTATTGTCTGCGACTTTGTTTAAGCTGGCTTTTATTAATTGCTCATAGGGTTGAACAACCTGCATGGTTCGCTGTTCGCCGAGATGTAAAGCGCGCGGGGTTTTTTTGACTCCCTCACTGACGTTGGCCATTGCTTTTGAGAACGCTCGGTCACGAATCGCCGCATCAGCAGGGCCGAGTTTGGCCAAGCCAAAGGCACGCATTACCAGTGACACAGTGGTGGCGTTTATGGCCAGTGTGAACAACACGAAACCAGTCACCATGACGCCTAAAAATTGTTGTATTTCCGGTGCAAATCCATCGTTTTCGATTACCGCCAAGGCGAGAGCCAAAGACACCGCGCCGCGCAGGCCACCCCAGAACATCACTGCTCGGTAACCAATACTAACTTGCGCCGACCAACCCAAGCGGCTCATCATTGGCACCAAGCCAAAGATAATCGCAAAACGCGCTACAAAACCGGCCAGCAATAACACTGCCAGCCAGATAAATTGCTGGCTGTCCATGGTCGCCATTATTGATGGTACTTTCAATCCAACCAAAATAAAGATTACCGAATTAGCCACGAAACCAATCTGCTCCCAGACTTCTTCTAGCCCAAGCCAAGCGCTTTGAGTAATCACGCTGCGCCCACGAGACCCCAACACCAAAGCGGCCGTCACCACCGCCATAACGCCAGAAACATGTAGGCTGTGCTCTGCAATTATGAAAGACAGATACGCGAGAGAAATGGTCAGGGTAATTTTAGGTAAGTTGGAATCACCAATATGCACAAGCAGAAAGCAGATAAGTCGAGCCGTTAGATAGCCGACGATGATGCCACCGAAAAACACTTTAACAAAAGAGCCAATACCACTTAATAATGTGGGGTCAGACTGACCCAGTAGCATCGCCGAGATAATGGTGAACACCACAATCGCGGTAGCATCATTAAATAGGCTTTCGCCTTCTACCAGAATAGCCAAGCGCTGCGGCGCACCTAAATCTTTGAAAATGGCCACTACAGCAACGGGGTCGGTCGCAGAAACAGTGGCGCCCAATAACAAGCAAGCTAACAACGGAATATGAGTTATATAAGCCATGGTGAAACCAATCACCGCCGTCGAAATCAGCAAGCCAACAATCGCCAACATCAAAATCGGCGATATATCGTCAAATAGACGTCGCACGTCAATCGACAGCGCAGACTCAAATACAAGGGCCGGCAAAAACACAAAGAACACGGCTTCTGAGGTGATCTCCATTGAATGCAGTGCCTGAATAAATTCATGCAAAATGCCAAGCCCTGGCAGGCGCAACACAAGCTCTGAGCCGAGACCGATTAATACGCCAACCGCCGCTAACATAACCGTGAATGGAATTTTCAGCCTAGCCGCCAACGGCACAACCAGCACCGCCAAGGCAAGCAAACCAGTGATTCCAAACACCAACAATATCGTGTGGTGATCAGCCGTTTGGGCTATCTGAGCCGCTTGTTGAACTGAGTCGGAGGCGTTATTCATCATTCTCTTGCTTATATTTTTAAGCAGTATAACAGGTAGTCTCAAGGCGGCGCGCCTAGACCGAATTGATCGTCAAAGCGATTAGCTATCCAAGAAATTAGGGATACAGTCGGGAAAGCTTAAAGTCTTGGACCACGCTAAAGACAACTCGGTCCAAATTACGACCGACTAAGCAAACGTTTTTGGTAATCCAAAATCATGTTCAGCCTATAAAATAAATCCATCTCACCCGCAATTCTCCTGGCCTTCAATGCTTCGCGCATCACTAGTGAGTTGTCGACCACGACTCT
>JAESTB010000622.1 GCA_016763815.1 Arenicella sp. | reverse complement strand
TGCCGGTGATCGAACATTCCACGGCGACTTAAACTTCAAGGTAGAAGATGCTGCACTAGTTTATGCGTGGCAAATATATGAGTAAAGAGAAGTTTTTTTCTTCTTTGGAGGACGGATTGAGTTTTTGTGATGTCGTTCTAGGTTGGGATTCCAATGATCAACTCTACGAAAACGTTGGAATTGAATATACCGGTTGGCATACCGGTTACCCGGACGCTCAAGTGAAATTAATACCATCCTCTTGCCGGGAAATACCATTTGAACCTGAAACACTGTTATTTTTAGCAGAATTTGACGGCCAGGCGGCAGAGATTTGTCCGCGTAATTTGTTAAAGCGCATTTGCGATAAAGCGGGTGACATGGGGTTTTCTGTAAAAGCCGCATTCGAATATGAATTTTTTCTATTTAATGAAACACCACAATCCATTCGAGAAAAAGGCTATCGCAATTTACAACCCATTACTCCTGGTAACTATGGCTATTCGATGCTGCGTAACTCGGTAGAATCAGACCTTTATCATGACTTGCTCAGTATGTGCGAGTCGATGGACTTTCCGTTAGAGGCACTTCACACAGAAACAGGGCCTGGTGTGTGGGAAGCCGCAATTGCTGTAGACGAAGCCATGGCCGCTACCGATAAGGCCGCTTTATTTAAGACGTTCACAAAAGTTTGGGCGCAGCGTAACGACATGATGGCTACATTTATGGCTAAATGGTCTAACGATCATCCCGGTCAAAGTGGCCATATTCATATGTCTTTATATGATAAAGAAACGAATAAATCTGCCTTTTTTGAAGAAGGACAAAAGCATAATATGAGCGCTACACAGCGCCATTTTCTCGCTGGCCAACAACAGATGATGCCAGAGTTCTTAGCCATGTTGGCGCAAACTACAAATTCATACTCTCGTTTGGTTCCTGGGTTTTGGGCACCTACAGATGCGACTTGGGGTGTAGAAAACCGCACAACAGCATTGCGTGTTATTCCTGGCAGTGAAAAATCGCAACGAGTGGAATTTCGTTTAGGTTCAGCAGATGCGAACCCCTACATTGCTCTAGCCGCCGCGATGGGTGCTGGACTTTATGGTATTGAAAACAAGCTTGAGCCCTCAGAGCAAGTCAAAGGCAATGCTTATAAGCAACAACACCCTGAAGAATTGGCGTTACCACGAACACTGACCGATGCCGCACAGCGACTAAAACAGTCAGATGCCGCGCGCAAGCTGTTTGGTTCTCCATTTGTGAATCATTATGCAGCCACCCGCGAGTGGGAGGACATAGAGTTCCGCAAACATATCACAGACTGGGAGCTGTCCCGTTATTTTGAAATTATCTAAATACCGCCAAACCGCCTTCTATACAATCACGATGAGTAATTTACCATGAGTCAATTTCTAGAAACCATTTCACCTATTGATGGTTCTACCTATGTCAAAAGACCTTATGCCAGTGCTGAACAAACAGCAGAAGCACAAGTGCTTTCCCGTAATGCTCAGAGCCAATGGCAAACCGTGCCAATTGAGGAGAGGGTCAGTATGGGTCATAAATTTATAGCTTATATGCAGGAAAATAAAGCCGCAATTGGTGAGGAAATTTGCTGGCAGATGGGACGCCCGATTCGCTACGCCGCAGGCGAAGTGGACGGCTTAATCGAGCGTGCTTACTACATGATTGATACGGCCGCTGAGAGTTTGGCAACCATTCATTTGCCACAAAAATCTGGGTTTGACCGCTATATCAAACGGGAACCATTGGGTGTGGTATTTATTGTAGCGCCCTGGAACTACCCCTATTTAACCGCTATCAATACCATTATTCCAGCAATCTTGGCAGGTAATAGCGTCATATTGAAACCCTCTAGCCAAACACCACTGTGTGGCGAGCGATTCGCAGCCGCATTTGCCAGTGCGGGACTACCTGATTATGTATTTCAGTGTCTCCATCTAGACTACGCGGCTACAGAAAAACTCATCAGAAGCGGCGACATCAACCAAGTGTGCTTTACCGGCTCAGTACCTGGTGGTGCCATGGTTGAACGTGCTGCAGCAGGCCGCTTTATGGGTATAGGCTTGGAGTTGGGCGGCAAAGACCCCGCTTATGTACGTGCTGATGCGGATCTAGATCACGCAGTTGATACGATCATAGACGGTGCATTTTTCAATAGTGGCCAGTCGTGCTGCGGTATCGAACGTATTTATGTACATGCAGATTTGTTCGACCAGTTCGTCGAGAAATCAGTAGCTTTAATCGAACAATATAAACTAGGTCGGCCAGACGACCCGACAACAACCCTCGGCCCTATGGTGAGAACCCGAGCCGCAGATGCGGTTCGCAAGCAGGTGCAAGAAGCTTTGCAACTAGGCGCACAAACTCATATTGACACACAATTGTTTGAACTGGATAAACCGGGCAGCCCTTATTTAGCGCCGCAGTTACTAACCAATGTCGATCACTCCATGCGTATTATGACCGAAGAGACTTTTGGCCCTGCCGTTGGCGTGATGAAGGTATCGAGTGACGCACAAGCGATTGAGTTGATGAACGATTCTGAATTTGGATTAACCGCGTCGGTATTTACACAAGATACAGATTACGGTCAGCAACTTGGTGAGAAAATCAACACCGGTACCTTTTTTGTCAATCGCTGTGACTATCTTGACCCAGCATTGTCTTGGGTCGGAATCAAAAATTCAGGCCGAGGGTGCACCCTGTCACACATTGGTTATGAAAATTTAACCCGGCCCAAGTCCTTTCATATTAAATCATCAATTTAACCAACGAGATTACTGTTTATGTTATCAACTTTACCGACCACTCAATGGAACTACCCCACTTCGATACAGGTAGGTTCCGGGCAAATTGACTACCTGAGTGAAAGCTGCAAAAAGCTGGGGATGACTGCGCCATTACTAGTGACCGACCCTGGTTTAGCCGAATCATCGATGGTGAGAGACGCCGCACAACAATGTCGGGATGCAGATTTAAATTGTGATATTTTTTCCGCTATCAAAGGCAACCCTACCGGTAGCAATATTGAAGCCGGTGTGACTCATTTCCGTCAAGGGGAGCATGATGGTGTCATCGCATTTGGCGGCGGTTCTGCGTTGGATGCGGGCAAAGCCATAGCATTGATGTCTGGACAAAAACAAAGCTTGTGGGCCTTTGAAGATGAAGGTGATAACTGGCAAAAAGTTGATGTGCAGGGCATAGCACCCATCATCGCGGTACCTACAACGGCAGGCACCGGCTCCGAAGTTGGTCGCGCCAGTGTCATTATCGACGAAGCTTCTGAAGTAAAGAAAATTATTTTTCATCCAAAAATGTTGCCGGGCATCGTCATTCTTGACCCACAGCTTACCGTAAGCTTACCTAAGACATTAACAGCGGCTACCGGTATGGACGCCTTGTCTCACAATTTAGAAGCGCTTTGTGCCCCTGGTTATCACCCTATGGCGAACGGCATCGCGATGGAAGGCATTCGCCTGATAAAACACAACCTCGAAGATGCTTGTCGCGATGGTTCAAATTTAAACGCACGACTCAATATGTTGGTTGCTTCGAGTATGGGGGCAACTGCTTTTCAAAAAGGATTAGGTGCCATGCATGCGTTAGCACACCCGCTTGGCGCTTTGTACGATGCCCACCATGGGCTGCTCAACGCTGTGCTTATGCCTTATGTACTAGTGGTGAATAAGACCGCTATTGAGCCCACCATTGCTGATTTGGCGCAGTTTATCGGCCTTCCAAACCCCTCTTTCAATAGCTTTCTGGATTGGGTTATTACATTAAGAGCCGACATTGGCATTCCTCATACCTTGGCCGAGATTGGCATCGATGGCGACCAACTACAGCGCGTTGCAGAGATGGCAGTACTAGACTCAACGGCAGGTAGCAATCCGATTATCTTTAGCATTGAGGAATACCATACCCTTGTCAGTAATGCTCTTAACGGTAACTTGTAACTAGATGTCTATCTTGATGAAGAAAACCTTATGCACATAGGTATTATTCAATGTGACGATGTGCTGGATCAATACCAACCTGAGTTTGGCAATTATCCCGCAATGTTGCAAAATTTGTTCTTGTCTGTTGATCCTGAGTTGCGGTTTACTGTGTACGCTGCGCACAAAATGGAACTCCCTGAGCACCTTGATGAGTGCGATGCTTATCTCTCTACAGGCAGTATCCGTAGTGCTTATGATGAGCTGGATTGGATTACACAACTAATCGAATTTCTGCGTCAAGTCGACCATGCTGAGAAAAAGTTTGTTGGTATCTGTTTCGGCCATCAATTGTTTGCCAAAGCATTTGGCGGCCTTGTTGAAAAATCACCTCATGGTTGGGGTGTTGGCATTTCGTTCAATGACATTATTGAACCACAACCTTGGATGCAACCCTTCCAGAGCAAGATGGATTTAATTGTCAGCCACCAAGATCAAATTACCCAATTGCCTGAGGATACAAAGGTTCTGGCGCGCAGTGACTTTTGTGATTACTACATGTTACAACGCGGCAATCATATTCTTACTATGCAGGGCCACCCTGAATTTTCAGTGGGCTACATAACTATGCTCGCTAACTCTCGCCTCGAGCGTATTGGCGCAAGTCGTATACGACAGGCAATGACCTCTCTAAAAGCGCCAGCAGATGATAGGTTAATGACGCAATGGATTCTAAATTTTATGCGCAACGAAATTTCTGAAGATAAGGGTTAATACGCTTAATTAACTCTTATCCCTGGCAATAGCCATTGATGATGATCACGGATTTCAGCTACAAAATTGTCATTTAAGATAGTCTGACAATCCTGTGCGATTATAGTCGGTAGATCACCTAGCTCATTCTCATGTGAGACAAGCGTGAGTTCTCGATAAAAAGGATCAGCTAGTGGCAGTAAACGTACTTGGTTTTCTTTAAGGCCCGTTTGAAAAAGACATAAAGGTGTTGTGATCGCGCAGCCAACACCACTGGCAACCGCTGAAATCAAGGCATGCGAATTGTCTAATTGTAAACGCAATGGCGGAGACTTTACTTGGTTGCGGCGTAAATACCGTTCTATTTTTTGACCAATTAAAGAAGTGATATCGTAGCGCACCATGTCTAACTGTTTAAACAGTTCGGGCAAGCTAGTACCTCCCGAGTAATCCTTTGGAACGATGATAACGAAGGGTTCACGCAAAATGCGTTGGCGGGCCAGGCCTGAATAATCGTCGACAGGGTCGTCTGAAATAATGATATCGGCTTGATGAGATAACAACATTTCACTGTGCAGGTGCGAATGGCCGGTGACCATAGACCAGCTCTGCGTTCGTTTGCGAATTGACTGAATCAATAGATGCCCTACGGCTGTCACAACAGAATCGACTAGAGCAACTTTAACGTGCCGCAGACGCGTATAGTCTGCCTTGCGCATTTCCAGGCTGGTTTGCTTAGCTTCATTTAACAAGTTAAGCGCACGGTCATAAAAATAGCGCCCTGCGGTTGTTAATACCAGTGGCCTTACGCTTCTATCTAATAGCTGTACATGCAGAGATTCTTCTAGATGAGAAAGCGTCTGCGAAATAGTAGATTGACTCATTCCTAGCCGCTGGCCAGCAATCGTCATATTTTGTGTTTCTACAATGTTTATAAAGACGTCTAATGTCTTTAAATCAAAACCATAATTAGACGACATAATTCTGCCTATTAGATTTATTATTCAATTGTTTAACAGACCTATATGATTTTAATTGGAAGGTCAGGCTATTCTTGAAAGTGAAACTCCCCGCCGCAAGCAGCGGGGCATCTTTTTGCAGGCAAAAAATCATACCGTGGCAAGCCATGGGGAATTTAACCCTCGCGATGCGATCAAAAGAATAGCTTTAGGAGACCTCAGCATAACTCCGCTCATAACAAAACCAAGTTACTTCAATGCCTCTTTCAAAGGGCCCAGATACGGTTCGTAATTCTTCCAAACTGACATACCACTTTGGTAGATAGGCTGGCGAACTTGTTCCGAACTTGGCGTACGTACCGCACGTTCGGTTTTATGAAAGTCAATACATGCCTGTTCAAACGGTAATCCGCAGTAGTCGAGAATGCGATGAACTTGTGTTTCAAGATCATCGATCACATCTTCATGTTGCACACGCAAAATACGCCCAGGTAGAGCGTCATCCCAATGTGCCATGACTTCTACGTAATGTTGATAATACCGTCCGATATCTTCTAAGTTGTATGAAAACTCCTGCCCTTCAGCAAAAAACTGCTTGTAGGCACTAAAACAACAAGCCATTGGATGCCGACGTGCATCAATAATTTTGGCATTCGGTAAAATCATATGAATAAGGCCAATATGTCTAAAGTTATTCGGCATCTTGTCAATAAAGAACGGTGCACCTTGGCGATGGCGGCGAGTATCTTCAATATACTCTTCACCCATCTTACTAAGATCATTCGGGGATAGGTTGCCGAGAATTTCAGGGTAGTTGGAGGTGCTTTCATCCGACCAATGGCCACCGCTTAGGCGGTTCGACATGCCGATGATATTGAACAGCTCCATAGTTCCATCAACCATGGAATGTGATGCGAGTATCTGTTCAAGTAATGTCGACCCAGCTCGAGGTAAGCCAACGATAAAAATTGGATCCGCGGCTTCAATTCCGGTGGCTGTTCGGTCCGCAAAAAATGCTTTGTCAAATGTGTTAATCTGAAAATCAAGTTCCGCTTCAATGCGCGAAGAATCATAGCGATCTTTCTGTTTCTTCAGCATATTGCCACGTTCATAGTACTTAAACGATTCGGCATAATTCTTCTGATCTTCAAGCGATTTTCCAAGTGCAAAACATATCTGCACTTGATCTATTATATCCATTTCAGGGGCAGTCTCAGCCTCTCTCATCTTGGTAATTTCATCCTCTGTAAACTGATAGGTCTTAAGATTAGCAAGACTCCAATAAGCATCGCCAAAATTAGGTTGAACCTTATAGGCATCTCGATAGGCATTAATGGCCTCATTCGTGCGTCCGATCGTTTTCAGTGCATGCCCAAGAGAAACATGTAAAGATGGATTAAGCGGCACATTTTTCAGCGCGAGCTGAAAGTTCTTTATTGCCGCATCAAAGTCACCAGTCGCTTGCTCAGCATTGGCAAGGCTGACCGTAAATGCCGGGTTATTTGGGTCACTCTCATTCAGGCGTTTAGCCTGCTCGAGGGCTTTATCAAACTTTTGCCGTTTGTGTAGTACCCCGACATAATCGAAGCGCGCATGTATAAAGTCGGGTTGAAATTCAACACAACTTTCCAACAAAAACTCAGCCTCATTTAAAATTTGAAATCGATCTGCAAGCCTCGCCAGCAACCGCATTGCTTCTGGGTGGTGTGGAACACGCTTGAGAAACGAGCGGCATAGTGTCTCAGCCTTAAGTAATTTTTCTTCATAAATATAGCTGGCGACACCCACTAATTCAGGCGGTAAAGATTTGAGCCATACAGCTTGAGCCTTTGCCAACTTCGCCTGTGGGTAATTTGGCATTTCGCTAAGCGCCTGCCAAGAGCCATACAATGATGGGTTAAGATGAACCGCTTTTTCAAATGCTACCGTCGCGCTGGCTGTTTCATCAATCATCATGAAAACATAACCTCGCTCCTGATAAGCGCGGGCAAAACCCGGTTCAACTGCTAATAATCTTTTAATACTGAACAATGCATCTTCTGTCGACTTGAGATGCCGATGACAAATAGCCATGCAATACATCGCTTCTATATGATCAGACTCGATTGATAGTGTCTCTTTGATGGCCGTTATAGCGACTTCAAACTGTCCCTTGCGAATGAGTTTTTTGGCTTCGATGACAACTTCATCTTGTGTTTGCTTATGGTCTTGCGCTTTCATATGTAAGTAATTTCAATAGTCAGATCGTTTCTAAGAGAGGTCGTCATTCCGCCCTCAATTCATCATTAGCACTTTTGTTCAAATGAGCGATATAATAAATTCTAGGCAAGTCTATGTTGCCCTCAGCTGTTTTCATAAACTGGACTTTCTTTTTCTTGTGATAATTTGAAGAATAGAATATAGCATCAAAACAAGATAACGAAACACGCATGCTCTTATGTTTCTAAAAGGTTTGTATCCTTTATTTTTGGAAATTAACGCTTTGCAATTCCCCAATTCCACCAATGATCAGTCGTTCCTATTCACTAAAAAGTGGCGTGAACATTAGCTTAAGATTCAAAGGAGCTTGATATAATTACAGAGAGAGCGTGTCTGTGAAACAGAGCGAGGTAGAGTATGCATATACAGCTATACATTAATCGTATTGTACGGTGATTCGAAACAGTACAACAGCTTACGTTCTCATTAAAATTCAAGTGAGAGCCTTATCTTCAAACCGTTAATGCGGAGCCTTAAAAAGGCTCCGCATTAACGATATTTCTACATGATAATTTTCATTCGATTAAACTTAGAAATCGACTGAAAACTTAAATCCGACTGTTCTAGGCCGAATAGGTACTGTTCTCACAGTATTGGATTCATCAATTCTGTCCAACTCACCCTGTTTATCACCCACATTCTCAATATAGAACTGCCCCCTCCAATTATCCTTTGATATACCAAAAGATAAATCGCTTTGCGTATATCCTGCTACATCAAAGCGCTGGTTCAAAGCAAGATTATTAACGCGGTCACCAATATGCTGCAGCACACCTTGAGCAAACCAGGTGAAATCCTTATAGGGCTTCTCATAACGAAAACCTGCTACACCTTGAAATGTTGGTGCGTATGCGATGTCTTCCCCTACTCCAGCGGATCCAGAAAGAGTGGGTGGCGCGTCCGTAACCTCGGCATCAAGGTAAGTGGCGCTTGCAAAAACGGTTAACGCGTCTGAGGCTAACCATTCAGTTTCGACTTCAGCACCCTTAATTTCGGCTGCTCCAACATTAGCCGTAAATGTTGAATTTGAGATATCAAGATCAAGAAAGCTCTGTTGTATGTCAGTAAAATCGACAAAGAAGAAGGCACCATTAATCCGTAGAGTATTGTTCAACCACTCGGTTTTATAACCCAATTCATAGTTTTCGACAACATCGGTATCAAAAGAGAATGGAACACCAGTTACCAGGGAGCCATTTCGATTAAAGTTCCCGGGGCGGAAGCCTTCTGCATAGCTAAAGTACAAAAGAGCGTCGTCCGTTGCGTTATAACTAATAGTGGATTTGAATACGGTGTCACTGAATGTTTCAGTGGGAGGCGTGACAGCGTTACCCGCGTCTCCATCAACAAGGTTGCCATTCGCATCAAGAACATCACGAGTGGCAAAGCTCGATTGCCCACTCAAGTTGACATCAATAGCATAATGACGCGCTCCAAAACTAAACGAAAGTCGATCAGTAATGTCAAATGTCGCGTCGGCAAAATATGAAATCTCTTCTCGATTGCGAAGGAAATCATTAAAGAAGTAAACACCTGAAGCTCTCACATTAGGATCAGTCGCTGGTGCGCCAGCTATTGGTGCATTCAACGCGACACCGGCAAGGAGTCCATCAACAGCGACGAAGTTGGTTCGCTCAATAGTTTCCTGATCATCATAGTAGACGCCAGCTGTTACACGTAAGCGTTTGCTACTGTCAGTTTGAATTCGAACTTCATGGTTGATTCGATTAGTTTGAAAAAACTCGTCGGTAAATTGTACAGGAGAAAAACACTCAGAAAAATCTCCACTACAGACATAATTAGCCGCGTACCCAATAAATGAATAGCCAGTGTATTCAGTTATGCCATCAAACTCACGATCAGTATATGAACCATTGTAGATAACTTCTAACTCGCCAAACCTACCCGTTACTGACCATGAAGTAAGTGACACCTCATCATTACCCTCATCGGGCACGAACGACACAACCTTGAGATCGTTGTTGGCGCTGATAGCTGGGTCATATTCGAAAATGCCTTGAGTTTCAATGCTCTGATCTAAATGTTGGACATAGATGTCCCAATTATCATTTATTTGATACGACAAGCTTGCGCGAATTCCACTGTAATCGGCACTATTGAAATCGTCTTCGGCAACACTGGCATTATCTGCAATAACTCGCGATTGTGGTACATTTCCAGAAGCCAAAACGGTAGGCTGATCTAGCGGAATCTGAGCAGTAGCCGCAATATTATCAATATAACCGCCTTGAGTTGCAGAATAAACCGCAATACGAGCCGCTAACTTGTCTTCAATAAGAGGTATGTTGATAACAGCATCAACATCCGTACTTGGGTCACCGTTAGTTGTTGTCGCATATCCAAAATTCACCCGGCCCTCAAACTCATTGAAAACTGGCTTATTAGGGATAAGTCGAATGGCTCCGCCTTGTGAGCTGGCACCAAACAATGTACCTTGAGGGCCTTTGAGAACCTCAATGCGATTTATATCGGTGGTGTAAATATCAATGTTTCTACCACCCGTCGCTATGGGCGCTTCACCAAGGTAGTAACCAACGCTCGGTTCTGAGGCAATACCCGCAAGCCTAACCGCAACCCGACCTGGAGACACACCACGAATGGACACTTCTGATTTGCCTGGGCCACTGCCTGAGCCGTCAACACCTGGCAATAGATCCAAGTAATCTTGTAAATCATCAACACGCAGATTCTCAAGCTTCTGTTCGCTAAAAGTTTGGAGAGTAACAGCCACGTCCTGTTGGCTTACTGCGCGTCTAGTAGCCGTCACGATTATCTGCTCAAGTACATGCCCTGAACTCTGCTCTTCAGCCTGTTCTTCAGCCGATTGCGCACATACACTTGCGGATGCAAGCACAGCAGATGCCCCGACAAATGTTGCCGCTCGGCACCCAGATCGTATAGCTGACGCTATTCGGTTTAGACGATGTAGTGGCTGAGCATCTACAGAATTAGTTTGTCTAAGTGTTCTCTTTGGTTTCATAATAAATCCCACTTCTCAAGTATTTAATTTCGATGTGGTGCATAGCACCCTAGCAATAATCTTTGTCACTGCTCAGTAAGCCATCTTCTTATTCTTTCATTTAATATCATATTTTCATCAAAAATGTTGCAAAGTGATTAATAAACGACGACTTTGGCGAATATTAGTTTTAAACAGCGAGATTGTCAATATATCCCTATCAACATGTTAATATTATCGTGCTTTAAGAAAATTTATTAGCATTTTTATTCATTTTATTACATTTCTGTGCTGTAAAATGATGATTATTTTAGATTTACACTCTCTTTCCCCAACGGCTCCAAGTTAGCTATATTGAAAGTACTACTTGATTGATTAGTGTATTGATAGATAACAAAATGGCATTCCAGCTTTGTATAGCTTTTCCCTCCAAAATAGTTAGACTCAAAATTCCATGTTGTATAGTTTACATTAATCAGAGTACCGGGACTCCAACATAAACTGAAACCCCAAACTCATCAGGGCTTGCAATCTGCAGTAACGATGTCACCAAACTATGGTCTTGATTAAAAAGCACTGGATATCTTTGTGCAAATTGTAGACCCGGGCAACATGACCGTTGCCAATCAGCGACTGAAATAAGACAAAAAGAACGATACTTACGCCGCAAGAAAGTAGCCCAAATTCTCAATTAGAAGCATAGATCTGTTGAAGTTATCTTAATTTCTTATTTTGTGGATGTTGTGTGGCGCCGATTTTATTAATACGTGATATTTTTGTTTACTTCGCAATCATCCGATGCGAGTTCTGAGATTTTAGCCGCACCTATCCCGTTAGGCTCGCCTTTTTGGTTAATAAGTCAATCAGATTGGCGGTGGGTCGAACTCTCTCAACGCAATGAGTACTTCTCCCAACAGGGCTTTGTTTTTCTGTTGGAGCTTCACAAATATTTGTCGTCCCGTTCTGACAACTTTGGCCACCATGGCGTACAAACGCCAACAAATCGTGATTGCTCGGTGTCGCGCTAACCTTTCTGGCAATAGGTGTCTCATCAATGAGAACAGGTTATAAGACAGTGCCTAGATCAGTAAATACAACGCATTGGCGTTAAAGCTCGAACAAGGCAGCGTATTCCCACCAAAGTCCAACTTCAATTCCGTGCAATAGATTCAATATTTGGGTATAATTTTTAATAAAATTAAATTATTCGTTCCGACATCTTTTTCTTGGCGAAAACAACACTTAAAAGTCTTTACGGCTAAATGAGCAACTCACTTACTATTAATTTCTAAATGCTCCAAAGGGTTATTGTTTAATCTTAGTTCGCTATACACCAATTTTGAATCTGACTAATCACCGTAATGAAATCGAACATGTCCAATAACGAGCCCTCTAAAAAAAGCACTTCACGCAGAGAAAAAATAGTAAAACTCGTGCGGAAAAAAGGCTTCGTCCCGATAAGTATGTTGGCGGAAAATTTAGGCGTAACGCCACAGACGATCCGACGTGATATCAACAAGCTATGCGATGGAGGGGTCCTGCGGCGCTATCATGGAGGAGCTGGCCTAGTGTCCAGCACTGAGAATATAGATTATGAAAACCGACAGGAAATACAACACAAGGAAAAGCAAGCTATTGCCAAACGGATTGCTGACTATATTCCAAATAATGTATCGCTTTTTATCAACATTGGCACCACGAATGAAGAAATTTCTCAGGCACTTTTAAAACATAAAAATCTAAAAGTTGTCACCAATAATCTTAATGTCGCTAATATATTAAGTAGAAATGATTCCTTTGAAGTCATTATTGCCGGTGGAACTGTACGCTCTCGAGATCAAGGTATTACCGGTGAAGCAACCATTGATTTGATTCAACAATTTAAAGTCGATTTTGGCATTATTGGAATTTCCGCCATTGACGAGGATGGCAGTTTAATGGATTTTGACTATCATGAGGTACGAGTGACTCAGGCGATTATCAGGAATTCCAGGCAGACTTTACTGGCAGCAGACAACTCCAAATACGGCCGGAATGCTATGGTAAAGCTAGGTCATTTATCACAAATTGATATCTGGTTCACTAACGACCCTCCCCCTCTAAGCCTATCAACATCTTAAAAGAAAGCAGCACGCAAATTCTTTACCCCACCTCACTAGCTTCATCCGAGTAAGAGGCACCTCTCTTAGATCTCTGAAATAGAGTCAATTGTGGAATTTAGAATATTCATAAATTATTTTTACTAAAGCGAAAGAAAATATAATTATTTTCTTTTATGGAACTTATTGTTATTTTATTTTCGAATTTAATCATTATTTTGTTGTTATTTAAACTTTATCTA
>JAESTB010000621.1 GCA_016763815.1 Arenicella sp. | reverse complement strand
TCGGTGGGGTTGATCCTTTTTTCTGTTGCTCTATGCTCGCTTTTAACAACATTGGAAGCTCCGGCAACAATGCTTGCATCTGAGGCCACTCTCGCTGCAAGTCTTCAACCAAGCCTTTAGGCGACAGCTGCTGTTTCATCCAGTTTTCTAAAAATGGCTTAGCTGTGTCCCACAAATTTAAGTCAGGGTATAACTGCCGACCTAGGCCTTCTATATTGAGCAGAGTTTTATAAAGCAAAACTAACTGGGGCTGCACCGGCATTTCAAAACGCCTTACAGTTTGAAACAACTGCATCAACACATTACCAAAAGATATCTCACTAATCGGCTTAGCAAAAATAGGCTCACACACTACTCGAATAGCCTGCTCGAACTCTATCGCATTAGTATCGACTGGAACCCAGCCAGCACGTAAATGCGCCTGCACGATGGAGGCATAGTCTCGATTGAAAAACCCCAATAATATCTGCCCAAGATATTGCTTATCTTGCTCGTCAAGTGTGCCCATGATGCCAAAATCTATGGCAATCCACTTACCCTCATCGGAGACAAAAATATTACCGGCATGCATATCGGCGTGAAAAAAATTATCTTCGAATGCTTGCTTAAAAAAGGTTTGAACACCATCTTCGCCAAGCGACTTCATGCTATAGCCTTTCTCTTTCAATAAGGCTATTTCGCGAATTGAAGTACCATAGATACGCTCCATCACCAAAACATTACGCTGGGTGAAGTCCCAGTAAATTCTAGGCACGTAAATTAGATCACTGTCTTCAAAGTTAGCGCCCATGCGCGCGCCATTAGCGGCTTCAACTCGAAGATCTAACTCACCGTGAATAGTGTGATCGTATTCTTTTATGACATCTAGAGGTCGAAACTGCTTACCTCGCGACCAATGTTTTTGCAACAAACCGGCAAAGGTGTACATTACTTTAAGATCGCTCTCAATGACGGATTCAATGCCCGGACGCAATACTTTAATGATAACGTTGCGATTGCAGACACCATTCTGTCCTACGATTGATAAGCCGTCATTCAAAGTAGCAGCATGTACTTGTGCAACCGACGCCGATGCTAGAGGTTGCTGCTCGACAGATTCAAATATTGTGTCAAATTCATCGCCATATGCCTGACGGATAATATTCATCGACTGCTCGGCCGAAAACGCAGGCACTTGGTCCTGTAATTTGGTCAACTCGATAGCAATATCTTGCGGCAATAAATCTGGTCGAGTTGACAGCGTTTGCCCAAGCTTGACGAACACCGGCCCTAGCTCTTCTAAGGCTTGGCGAATACGAACGCCTCTCGGCTCAGCAAGCTCGAGAGAGCGCCCTAACGTGGCTCGAACAGCTAGACGCGCAGGCTTGGCAAGATTAAGGTCGTCCAACAGTGAAGCCAAACCATATTTTTTAACAACCCGGCGAATTTGCCACAGTCGGGCGATTGGGGAGCTTATCTTTTGCATCTAAATCTTAGTTTTTAAGCGCTCGATCCGGGCACTCAAACGATCTACGTCAGCCCGCATGGTATCAACTTTGTCAAGGTAGACCTCGACCTCGGCTTTGTCGGCCACCAACGCCATATCGTATTTGATTAAGGTATTAAGGAACTCCTTAAACCTTACTTTCGACTCATCAGCAAATATCTTCGCTTGACCAGCCGCAAAGGTAACCACCTTAGCAGGCGATTCACCAAAATTCTCAGCGAGAAGAGCTTCCCAATCAATATTAAGATCTGAGATAACCTGCGCGAAACGTTGGCCGACAATAGGGTCTCCAGCAATTTCTAACTCGCCTGGCTCCAGCTCGGCGTTTTCCATGCCGTGGCGTGAAATCTTAACCATCGCGCCTAAGGTGGCACTCAAAGTCACATCAACTTTTTGCGGTGCATCATGACTGAACTCCAAACCTTCGGGGTAAGGCGTTACCGACACCGACTGACCTATCGACTTAATATTCAAGGTCATCGTCTTTCCTTGCAACTTAGCTAAACGAGCCAAGGTTTGCGGGTCATGCTCCAGCGTTTTGTTGCTGACTAATTCAAATAAATCTAACAGCATTAACGAACCTAATACTTATAGCCGATATGCAGAGCAACGACTCCGCCGGTTAAGTTGTGATAGCGTACTCGATCAAAGCCAGCGTCTAACATCATTTTCTTCAGTTCTTCTTGCGGCGGATGCTTGCGAATTGATTCGACGAGATATTGATAGCTATCTCTATCGTTCGAAATGATCTCTCCCAGTTTGGGAATAACGTTAAACGAATAGGCGTCGTAAAATTTTCGAAAAGTTTCATTCGTTGGCTGAGAAAACTCCAAGATGATAACCCTTCCTCCCGGCTTTAAGCATCGCTGCATCGACGCCAGCGCGACATCTTTACGCGTCACATTACGTAAGCCAAAGCTGATAGAAATACAGTCAAAGATATTGTCTTCAAACGGTAAGCTCTCGGCATTAACTAAGCAGTAATTAACATTGCCTGCGACACCCGCATCGGTCAGACGCTTGCGACCTTCCTCAAGCATGGCTTCGTTGATGTCGGTGACAATGACCTGTCCTTGATCACCTACTTTTTTTGCGAATTTAAGTGAAAGATCACCGCTGCCAGCGGCTAAGTCGAGAACCCGGTCACCTGCTTGAACACCGCTTTGTGCCACCGCGAACCACTTCCACGCGCGATGAACACCCACCGACATTGCATCGTTCATGACGTCGTAATTGCCAGCCACCGCACGAAACACGCCCTTAACCATGCCTTGTTTATCGTTCTCATCGACTTCTTGAAAGCCGAAGTGAGTTTTATTTTGAATCTCTGACATAGTTATACTGACGTTACACTAGATATTGATCGTTTTCTTGAGGTTCACGCTGTTCGCCAGCGTCTTTGAGTTGAGCTAAATAGTCTTTCCACTTGCAATGGCGGTTGTTACCTAGCGCATACAAATAGTCCCAAGTATAGAGACCGGAGCTATGTGAATCACTGTAAATCAGACGCACAGCATAATGGCCGACTGGTTCGATGGAAACGATGTTTACCGCTTCTTTATTGAGCTGCAATACTTCTTGCCCAGGGCCGTGACCTTTGACTTCCGCCGACGGTGAATTAACTCTCAAGTATTCACATGGCAGCATAAATGTCTCATCTTTAAAGACAATTTCGAGCAGCCTAGATTTACTATGAAGGCGAATGTCGGTTGGCGTTATATTCATAGAGACCACTAACTAAGTACTAACGATTTAGGTTCTCACAATCATTGCTGGGTATTGTTTTAAGCAATTCCCTAGGTTAGCTCTGAGTTAACTGCCCGCAAATCAAAATGACGCCGTTATTATTTACCCCTCAAGTATATCCTCAATTGCTTAAGCACATAAGCACTTGCACAAAAATCATGCTATTTTGATACCAAAACACCGACCAAATTGCATTTATGGAACATTACAAGATAGTCCTTCCTGCCGACTTAAACGACTACGGCAGTTTATTTGGCGGCACCTTGCTCAAGTGGGTTGATGAAATTGCCTATATTCGTGTCAGTTTAGATTTTCCAGGTAAGCACTTTGTCACTATCGGGCTGAATAATGTTGAATTTAAAAACCCAATCCGAGAAGGGCAAATATTACGTTTTCATTGTAGCAAGACTCGGATCGGCAATACCTCGGTCACCTACAATGTCAAAGTCTACGGCGCTCGCTACAACACCGAATCTGAATCATCATTGTTTGAAAACAATATTACTTTTGTGTGCGTGGATAAGAGCGGTGCCAAAACCAGCATACAACTCGCCAACTAAACTGGTTTATAGAAAACGTCATTGTCCTCAGCCGATATTTATCCGAACAAGCAAGTAGGTAATGGCCCGAGCTTACGGTCAAATATTGGCCATACATACAGGGGCCTGTTGGCATCAAATTGGCGATAGATGAGCGCTAAATAAATCTTCCTCAATGCTTAGTTTGTTAACTGCTATGGTGTTGTTCGGGTTGATAATTAACATTGCGCAGCAGCGAGACATCACAATAAGATAACAAGTTTTCCATCACTATTTAATTTTCGAGTTTCAACAATGCTTAGATTTTTTGCTTTTTTATTTCTACTTGTAATCGCTATCGCTGGCTATGCTTGGTATTCAGCTCAGTCTCTACCCAAATGGTATAGTCAAAAAAGTTCGCAACAAGATCAAGCCGCAAAGGCACTAAGTCAAGAAATCGAAAAGCAAGGTGTGTCAAAATTTCTCGGCAACAAGGTTGAGCAGATTCTAAATGGCAAAGTAACGTTCAACGAAGTCGAATTTAACGCGATTATGTTGGCTAGCTTAAAATCAGATGAAGATGGCCAAAAATTACTCGCCGTAAGCGACGCGGTTAAAGCGTTCATTAATAAAGATCAACTGGAATTAAGCGTGATCATTAATTTAGACAAAGTTGAAAAAATCAACCCGAAAGCACGTAAAGCGATTGAAAAATTAGACCGTATTTTCCCGTTCTTGAACGACTCTAGAGTGGCCGTAACGGTCTACGGCACGCCAATTGTGCGCAATGGCAACCTCGCCATAAAAGATGATTTTCATATTAAGGTTGGCGCTATTCCAATTTCAAATAGTTCATTACGCCAGCTGGGTGCAAAGGTCGAACGCGCCAATACCACTGACTTACCCCTAAAGTATCTATCGATAAGCAAGATCACCTTGATCGATGGCCAAGTTGAATTGGCAGTGCTACCGCGTTTCTGAGGTAAAGTGCTACCGCGTTCCGGAAACAACGTGCTACCGCGTTTTTAATAACAAGTGTCGGCAAGCTTTTAAGACTAGCGCTTTACAATGTCGTGCTCTGCGACTTTTTCTGCCAATGGTTGTAGATGCCTATACTTGAGGCCGCAATCCAGAACAGCTCAATCACGAAACTAGCCAAATTGAAGTGCACTAATAGGCTTAGCAATAGAAAAATAGCGCCCAGTAGATTCATCAGATTAAATCGCAACCCTTTCGGGTCTAACTTATTCAGCTGCATTAAAAAATAACAACCGACAACAAATAAAGTGCCGACCATGCCAATGATATTGGCGAGTAATTCTGTGCTCACAATTATTTTTCTGTAATTTGTATCTTAGCTTTGCAACTCTTTCTCAACTAGGCCACCTGTCTAAATCAATCAGCTTTAGCAACCACTCGCACTTCAACTTTCACGCTCTGGCCTACCCATGTAGTGTCGGCCCAGTCGCCGGTACCGATATTCCATAACAGCCTATCTATCACGGCGGTACCAGTCAACACCTTAAATTCACCTTCATCAGCAACATTAAATCTCAGCACTACGTCCGCCGAAATAGCTTTCATAGAAAGTTTGCCAATGCTTTGATAACCGGCCTCAATTAGCAAGAACTTATCCGCTCGATAACTGGCTTGGGGAAAAGACTCTACATCAAAAAAATCGTCCGAGCGAATAGTATCGTCACGCTCTTGGTCGCTGGAAAACCCAGAACGGGTATCGATAAGCACATTAAATCGAGCCTGGTTTAGCCGCTTGGCATCAAATTGAATCTCAGCCGACCATCGCTGCCACTCTCCTTCGAAGCTCGCGCCAGCCTGATCGCCGATGAATTTGATGCTGCTTTGTTGGTAGTCAATCTGCCAAACCGGAAGCTCACTTTGCAATACTATAGGATCATTCGATGATTCTAGCGCCAGAACTTGCTCAGTTTGAGGTTTAGTGGAGTTCACCGGCACCGTCTTAAAAAATCGTCCGAAAAAACCTACTACAAACACAATCACTATCACAAAAAGCAGCCAGCTAAACTTGCTAGACATGCGATTCAGCACCTCGTCTTTATCTATAAAATGATGCTTAAGTGCAGCCAGAATATGAATCAACGCGATAACAAATAGCGCTTCGCCTAGATAGTGGTGGGTTAAGTGCAATAGATCGGCTAGAGACTTACTAGGCGCCACTAAATCAGGCAAGGAGATGAGGCTAAACCAACTGACGGTGTAGGCTTTTGCCGACGACATTAACCAACCGCTAATCGGCAAAGCAAACAACAGACCATAGAGTAAAAAATGCGAGAACTTCGATGCACTGACCTGCCATTTAACCATTGACGACGGCAAACTCGGAGCAGCGCTTCGAAGCCTATAAATTAACCGAATAACAGCCAACACTAAAATGGTGATGCCAATGGATTTGTGGTTCGCCAATAGCGCCAACTGTTCTAGAATTTTATCGTGATGCTTGGCATTTTCAGCAAACTTGGCTAATGCATATTGGGCTACGATTAAACCGGCAATACTCCAATGCAGAAATTTCGAGATGATTGAATACTGCATCATTTTTTTTCACCGTCTGTCTTAGGTTTTTTCTTAGCACGAGGATGCGCATCATCGTAAACCTGAGCAAGATGCTGAAAATCCAGATGAGTGTGGATTTGAGTGGTGCTTATATTGGCATGACCGAGAAGCTCTTGAACCGATCTTAGCTCACCACTCGACTCAAGCAGATGGGTAGCAAATGAATGACGTAACATATGCGGGCTTACTGAAACCTCAATGCCTTGCTTTGCCGCCCAGTGCTTCACCCGTGCCTGTATATTTCTCACACTGATGCGATTACCATGCTTGCTAACGAACAACGCTTGATAGTCCTTAAGCGGAAGAGAATTACGCTGCAATAACCAATTCCGAATGGCCTGATCCGCTTGGCGGCCTATCGGCAAGTCTCGCATTCTATTGCCCTTGCCGGTTACCCGTAACATTTTCTGGGGGAGATTGAGATCATTCAAATCTAAAGAACATAGCTCAGACAACCGCAGACCAGATGAATAAAACAACTCCAAAATTGCTTTGTCGCGATAACTTAGCGGGTCGTCTAAACTAATTTCAACCAACGAGGTCACTTGGTCAACACTCAATGTTTTAGGTAAACGCTTCTCGGCCTTGGGCGCTCGTACGTCATCGAATGGATTGGTATTAAGTTGACCTTTTTGAATCAAATAGGCGCTCAGGCCTCGGCAAGCAGACAAAATTCTTTGAATACTTTTAGCATGCATTCCATGGGCATTCAGGCTGGCTGAAAAGAGCCGGGCCACATGGTTGTTCAGGCCCTGCCATAAAAATAGGCCACGATCATCACAAAACGAAATCAGCTTATTTAGATCTCGCCGATAGGCCTTTATAGTGTGCTGGGATAAACGGCGTTC